>DAOVXM010000233.1 GCA_030636125.1 Chloroflexota bacterium
GTCCAGACTAAATAATAGACCAAGAAAATGTCTTGGCTTCAAAACACCTTTTGAGGTATTCTATAAGCAACCCGTTGCACTTGCTAGTTGAATCCAAGAGTTAAAACGGAGCCAAGATTTTGAAATATATATGGTCACCCTGGCGCATGGAATACATTCAATCCAATAAAAATGAAGAAGGATGCGCTTTCTGCATTGAGATGGCCCGGCCCGACGGCCCCGAAAACCTGATCGTCTTTCGCGGCCAACGGGTCTTTTTGATCCTCAATCGCTTCCCATATACCAGTGGGCACTTAATGGTCGTTCCATTCCAGCACGAATCTACTTTGATGACACTTGACGATGAGACGCGCGCTGAAATGATACAAGTTACAAATCAGGGCATTCAAACTTTACGAGCAGTATACAACCCCCAAGGCTTCAATGTGGGCATCAATATCGGTGAAGCAGCCGGTGCCGGCATCACCGAACATATCCATATGCATATTGTACCCCGCTGGACCGGCGACACTAATTTTATGTCTTCCCTGGGTAGTACACGCGTATTGCCAGAAACGTTGGAAGAGACGTACAGGAGGGTTAGAGATGCTTGGGAGGATGTAATACAGAGCAAGTAAAGCACAACTAATTAAAATAAAGATTTCATTCCTACTCAGTGCGAAGGAGAACACATCATGGCAGACAGCAAATTCGAACCCGTCATTCTGAGCGCGGCGCGCACTCCTAGCGGGCGCTTTCAAGGTAGCTTGAGTGGCATTCCCGCCCCCAAACTGGGAGCGCTAGTGGTAAAGGCAGCCGTAGAACGCTCCGGTATACCCGAGCTGACTGATATTGACGAAGTTCTAATGGGAAACGTGATCTCTGCAGGTTTGGGACAGGCGCCGGCGCGTCAGGCAGCTATCTATGCTGGGTTACCCGATACTGTTGGGGCTACTGCGATTAATAAAGTCTGTGGTTCTGGATTAAGAACCGTCATGCTTGCAGCTCAAGCGATAAAGGCTGGTGATGGAGATCTGTTTGTCTCGGGCGGCATGGAAAACATGAGCCGCGCCCCTTACCTGGTGGATGGTCGCACAGGTGCACTGCGTTTTGGTCATGCCCAATTAACCGACGTTCTGCTGCTCGATGGATTATGGGACCCTTTCGAGAATTGGGGCATGGGTAACGCCGCCGAGTTTATCGCGGATGAGTATGGAGTCACCCGCCAGGCAATGGACGAGTTCGCCTTAAACAGTCACTTGAAGGCAGTCACTGCCATCGATAATGGAAAGTTTGAGCATGAGATCATCCCGGTTGAGGTGCTCGGCAGGAAGGGGAAAGTGACAATATTCGACACTGACGAAACCCCGCGACGGGATACTTCGTTGGAAGCACTAGCAAAGCTAAAGCCGGCCTTTGTCAAGGACGGCAAGGTAACAGCTGGAAATGCCCCCGGCCTTAACGATGGATCAGCCGCATTGGTAGTCGCCAGCCGTTCTAAAGCTGAAGCGATAGGCAGCAAGCCGATGGCGCGCATCCTCGGTTACGCTCAGGCAGCAACCCCACCCAAGTATCTCTTTTACGCTCCGGTTAAGGCCATCCCGGTTCTACTCGAGAAAGTCGGTTGGACGCTCGCTGATGTAGACCTGATCGAATTAAACGAGGCTTTCGCCGCGCAAGTTTTGGCGGATGGCTATGCCCTGGCAGATATAGGTTGGGATTGGGACAAGGTTAATATTAATGGTGGTGCTATTGCCCTCGGTCATCCAATCGGAGCCAGTGGAGCACGCGTACTGGTAACTTTGATCTATGCTCTCAAAGATCGCGGCTTGAAGCGCGGCGTCGCCTCTCTCTGCCTGGGCGGAGCAGAAGCTGTGGCAATGGCGATTGAAATCGAAGACTAAGAAGGGGATCAGGGACAAGGCATAAGTGAAAAGTTTTTCTTCCTATCCCAATCCCTTCTCCTCTAAATAAAGCATGAGTTCACTAAAAATAGGAGAACATCTCATGTCAATCGAAAGAATTTTTATCGTTGGCGCCGGCGCCATGGGCAACGGTATCGCCCAGGTTGCGGCCACCTCTGGTTACCAGGTTACCCTCATGGACGTGGTACCAGAGCAACTCGAGCGTGCTAAAGCCAACATCGCCAAATCTGTGGATAAACTGGTTTCCAAAGACGTTATCAGCGCTGAACAGAAGGCTGCAGCCTTGAGCATCCCCATGGTTACAAACTTTGTTACCCTGCCTGAAGCGGATTTGATCATCGAAGCTGCCACTGAGAATCTAGACCTAAAACTAAAAATCTTCCGCAACCTGGATGAGCGGGCTCAACAAGAGGCAATCCTGGCAACCAACACCTCCTCCATCAGCATCACAAAAATAGCTGCCGCCACCCAACGTCCAGAAAATGTGATCGGCATGCATTTTATGAATCCGGTACCCTTAATGCGCCTGGTAGAGGTCATTCGCGGACTGGCAACCAATGAAAATACCACTAAAACCACAATGGATGTTTGCCGCAAGATGGGCAAAGAACCAGTGGAAGCCAATGACTCACCTGGATTCATTTCTAATCGTATATTATGTCCGATGATTAATGAGGCTATATTCACCTTACAAGAAGGTGTCGGCACACCTGAAGCGATTGACTCAGTGATGAAATTAGGCATGAACCATCCCATGGGTCCGTTGACATTATGCGATCTGATCGGTCTGGATGTAGTGCTGTCTGTGATGGAGATCTTGCAGCGCGATCTAGGAGATGACAAGTACCGCCCAGCCTACCTTTTACGGAAAATGGTGGATGCTGGGCACCTGGGTAGGAAGACTGGCAAGGGTTTTTATCAGTATTAATGAGGTTAGAGATTTGAAAGAAGAGAGTTGAGAATAGTGATACTATCATTAATCGCGAATCTCGATTCTCAAAAATCTATGCTCGAGTTTTGGCCCTATCTCATAACCGAATAAAGGTTGTTGTAGCAAAATGGATACAAAGAAACATTCAGACACATTCGACTACGTCATCATTGGCTCTGGCTTTGGTGGGAGCGTTTCCGCCATGCGTCTGACAGAGAAGGGCTATAATGTGCTGGTCCTGGAACGTGGTAAGCGTTACCGCGACCAAGACTTCGCCACAACCAACTGGAAATTCTGGAAATATCTCTGGATTCCGGCCCTACGCTCCTTTGGCATCCTGCAAATCAGCCTGCTCGAAGGTGTGATGGTTCTGCATGGCAACGGCGTAGGGGGAGGCAGCCTGGGTTATTCCAATGTCCTCGAAATCCCCCCTGACCCCATGTTTGAAAACCCGTCCTGGCAACATATGGCAGACTGGAAGACAGTATTACGCCCTCATTATAAAACCGCTCGCCATATGTTAGGCGTGGTCAGCAATCCCCGACTTGGCGTAGCCGACCAGATTTTAAAAGAGATCGCCATGGAAAGAAATACCGTGGACACCTTCCGTCCCACCGAAGTAGGGCTATTCCTTGGTCCAGAGGGAAAGGATGTCTCGGATCCATACTTCGGGGGGGAAGGACCAGACCGTACTGGGTGTATCTATTGTGGAGGGTGCATGGTTGGTTGCCGCTACAACGCTAAAAACACCCTGGTTAAAAACTATCTCTATTTTTCAGAAAAATGGGGCGCTCAGGTTCTCCCCCAATTCCTGGTCATCGACATCCGCCCTCTACCACCAGACCAGCTCGATGGGGCACGCTATGAGGTGATCTACCGCAGCTCAACTGCCTGGTTTATCAAACCCGAACATAGCCTGCGGGCACGTAACGTGGTGCTTTCAGCAGGCGTGTTGGGTACACTCAAACTGCTCCTCGAATGCCGGGATGTAACCCGCTCATTGCCTGATATATCCCCTCGCTTAGGTGAAATGGTACGCACCAATAGCGAGGCTCTAATGGGCGCCGTCGGTCGGGATGACCAGGTGAATTACTCCGAGGGTATCTGTATTACATCCATCGTGAAGGCAGATGAGGTAACCCGGGTTGAGCCCGTACGTTATCCAGATGGCTCGTCTTTAATGCGTTATATCAGTGCCCCCCTGATCTACACAAGCGGCGGTTTCTTCAAGCGATTACTGATGACTGTCAGAGCCTTTTTCCGCCACCCGATAAACTCCTTGCGGACCCACTTTTTACCCGGATGGGCCCGACGCACGACGATACTATTGATTATGCAAACCCTCGACAATCATATGAGTCTGCGGCTGGGGCGGAGCATACACACCTTGTTCCGACGTGGTCTTGTCGCTGAGCCCGATCCCGAGCACATCGTCCCGTCCAGGATAGAAACCGGTCATGAAGTGACCTGGGCATATGCAGAAAAGACCAAAGCTATCCCAATGGGTTCGCTCGGTGAAAACCTGCTCAATTTGCCCACCACGGCGCACATCCTGGGGGGCTGTCCTTTTGGCAGGGATGCTGAAGAGGGAGTAATTGATCTGGATTGCCAGGTGCACAATTATCCTGGCTTGTACGTGGTGGATGGCTCTATTGTGCCAGCCAACCCCGGTGTCAACCCCAGCCTGACCATCACCGCCCTGGCAGAGTACGCTATGAGCCGCGTGCCTCCAAAAGACGGCAAGCCCATACGTCCACCCTTGGGAGTCAAGCATAAGGTTGATGTTAACCCCGAATAACGCGCAACAACTCCAAATCTAACACAAATAGTCAGCCAAGTTATCAAATAATATGGCGGGCATTAATGATTCACTGGCTGTACGGGTTTTAAGACTCGATATCCGTGACCCTATACTTTAAAAGTAAATTATCCAGTGCTTCTCGCAACAGCACCGCTTCTCCAATCCCCTCTTTCTCCGACAATCTCGAGAGCCGCTCAAGCTGGGTTTGCGTGTAATGCGTGGTTCTGGGTACCATGCGCTCTTCATAAGCCAATCGCACTTGGTTCCCGCCCATTTCTTTTGCCTGGTACATGGCCTGGTCCGCTTTGCGCAGCAGCTCCGTCTCTGAACGAGCGTCAACTGGATAAGATGCAATCCCCGCACTGAGCGTAACCTGGATTTCAAAGGGAGTCTCCGCTCCTTCAAATTTCTTCCGACTTTCCACCGCTGCCCGTATCCGTTCGAGTGTTAATAACGAAGACTCACGCTCCTTATCGGGGAAAAGTAATGCAAAATCATCTCCA
>DAOVXM010000310.1 GCA_030636125.1 Chloroflexota bacterium
AAAAGCGAAAGGAAAAACAAATGATTAAATATTTAACACTGACTCTGGTAGCTTTAGCGATTCTGGTGTTGTCCGCCTGCTCATCTTCGGATTCGAGCCAGTCTTTAACCGAAACTATATGGGTGCTCAGCGAGATGAATGGTGAGGGACCCTTGCCGGGTACGACCATCACTGCCGAATTCGATGAAGAAGGCAAAGTGGGCGGTTCTGCAAGCTGCAACAGTTACAATACCACCTACACCTTAGATGAGAATAAGATCACTTTTGGGGAGCATGCTGCTACCACACTGATGGCTTGCCCCGAGCCGATCATGCAGCAGGACAGGGATTATTTTGATGTGCTGAAGAATGCCGCTACATTTGAGATCGTAGAGGACAGGCTGACTCTGTATGATAACGACGGTAATGCACTGGCGGTCTTCTCCGCTCAGTCGCAGGATCTGGCCGGTTCCTCCTGGGAGGTGATCGCGTACAACAATGGCAAGCCAGCGGTCGTCAGCGTGATCATCGGCAGCGAGATCACCGCGGACTTCGGCGAGGACGGCCAATTGACCGGCAACGCCGGCTGCAACAATTACTTTGCCTCTTACGAGACCGAGGGCGATAAGATCAGCATTGGCCCGGCAGGCTCGACTGAGATGGGCTGTAGCGAACCGGAAGGTATTATGGAACAGGAGCAGCTTTACTTAGCTGCGCTGCAGACAGCAGACACCTACAAGATCCAAGGTTTGGATATGGAAATGCGCACCGAAGACGGAGCCCGGGTTGCCTCCTTCAAGCGCACCCTCACGCCATGATACAAATGGAAGGCTTGAAATCCGAAAGGTGACCTTCTATCGCGACTAAAAAAGCACCTGTGTGTTCTATCTTAAATAGGAGTTTGAGATGAACTGGCCCCAAAGCGTTTTTCAGGACAGGCTCTGACCGAACAGTTCAAGGCGTGTAAAAATAAGAACAATGTGCATGTTGTGACAAAAACGAATTACCAAACCAAGAACCCGCATTGAGCAGTGGAAGTGGGCTGCCATTGCTCAGAACCACTGGCAAGTGCCAGGCTACCCTCAGTAAGGATATTTAGAACAGAGGTCTTAATAGGAATAAATCATGACCACAACAACCGCCACAAAGAAGCAAAAGAGCGCCCTGCAACGCTACGTGCCCATCCTGGAATGGCTGCCCAAATACGACAGGAAATTCCTCACCGTTGATCTCATCGCTGGGTTATCGGTATGGGCTTTGATGGTGCCCCAGGCACTGGGCTACGCCGGTGTAGCCGGTGTACCCACGCAATACGGTCTCTACGCCGCTTTTGCGGGATTGTTAATGTACGCCATCTTCGGCACCTCACGTCAGGTGGTGACCGGGCCCAGCTCGACCGTGGCGGCTGTCACCGGCGCGGCCGTTCTATCAGTGGCTACGGCTGGCTCTGACGAAGCCATCGCCCTGGCTGCCGCCATGGCTCTGTTCGCAGGTATTTTTTATCTCATTTTGGGCTTCTTCCGTATGGGCTGGGTTTCCAACTTCCTGGCTGCCAGCGTGCTGTCCGGCTTTATCGGCGGTATCGCTATCGATGTAGCCATCGGGCAGCTCGACAACCTGCTAGGTATTGTGGTGGAGGATGGAAATTCCTGGCAGGAATTGCTCTGGTCCATACAGGCATTACCCACGTTAAACGTCACGGCTGCCGTCATTGGCATTAGCTCGCTGGCGATCTTGTTCGCCCTCAAGAAGTGGGCGCCCAAAATTCCTGGCGCGCTGGTGGTGGTCGTCCTGGGAATTCTAGCCGTGGTTATTTTTAACCTGCAGGAGGTCATCGACATCGTCGGTGAGGTGCCCACCGGGCTGCCACCCATTGGGCTGCCCGAAATCAGCCTGGACCAGCTTCCCATTGTTATCTTGGGTGCCATCGGGGTGGTACTGGTAGGCTTTTCGGAATCACTGGCTGCAGGCAGGCTGTATGCCTCCAAGTACCATTACGATATTTCCACCGACCAGGAGATGGTTGCCCAGGGCTTTGCCAACGCCACTTCGGGGTTGATCTCAGGCTTTGGCGTCAACGGCAGCCTCTCCAAGAGCGGGGCCAACGACAGCGCGGGAGGCAAGACCGAGATGGCCTCCCTGTTCCAGGCTTTCCTGATCCTGCTGACCATGCTCTTCCTGGCAGCCCTGTTCACCGACTTACCCCAGGCCGTACTCGGCGCCATCGTTATCGCCGCCGTGATCCCCTTGATTGAATGGGGCGAGTATAAGCGACTGTATCGCATCCAACGGGCCGAGTTCTGGCTGGCCATGGCCGCCATGCTGGGCGTGCTCACCTTTGGAACGCTGCAAGGTGTCATCATCGGGGTGGGTTTGTCGCTATTGCTGCTCATCGCCCGGGCGTCCAGGCCTTATATCCCTGTGCTGGCCAAGAAACCGGGGCATGAGGTTTACCATCACCTCAAAGATTATCCGGATTACGAGATCGATCCAGATCTGGTGGTCGTGCGCTTTGAAGGGGACCTGTACTTTGCTACCGCCAGCGCTTTGCGGGAACGCATCCGGGAGCTTGTCGTGGGCGCCGACCCGGCGGTGAAGGACGTGGTCATCGATATGGTGGCAGTCAGCTTCACAGATATCGAGGGGGCTGACATGATCAGGACCGTCACCGAAGAGATGGGCAGAGATGGCATCCAGGTCCACCTGGCCCAAGTGCACAAGAGTGTGCTCACCTTCCTGAAGGAAGATGGCGTCGATAAAGTCCTCGGCCCTGAGAATGTTCACGAGGATGTCTTCGCCGCAGTTGAGGCCATTCGGGCTGGCAAAGATTAATCTTTAAATTAGGTAACTGGGCCACCTGCAGAGAAGTTACGCAAAGTAGTGAGGGCCCGAAAATAGGGGGTGCGGGCTAAGCTCGCATCCCCTATTTTCGGAGATTTCCTCGCTAACTGCGTAAGCCCAAAGATATATACCCATGTCATCGACCAGAGTAAAAGAACCGCAATCCCTCCTAGATCGCTACGTACCGCTGTTCAACTGGCTGTCGCGCTACCAGCGGAAGTGGCTGAGGTTCGACATCCTGGCAGGTATCACGGTATGGGGGACCACCGTTCCAACCGCCATGGGTTACGCCCAGGTAGCGGGCCTGCCAATACAGGCTGGACTGTATGCCGCCATGGTCGCCCTGATCGCGTATGCCGTCTTTGGGACCAGTTCTCTGCTCAAGGTCGAGACCAGCCCCTCCATGGCCATCATGTCGGCGGCATTAATAGCGCCATTAGCGTTGGGGAATTACGCCTATTACATCACCCTATCAGCCGCACTTGCCCTGACTGTAGGGTTGATCCTGATCGCGGCCGGATTCGCACGTATGGGCTTCCTGGCTGACTTTTTGGCCAAACCAATCGTCTACGGATTTCTGTTTGGGCTGGCGCTGGTCGTCATCATCGGCCAGATACCAAGCCTGCTTGGGCTGGAAACAAGTAGCCGGACTGCATTGAACCAGCTCGGAGAGTTGATCACCTCAATCGGGGCAACCAACCTGCTAACGCTGGCTATCAGCGCGGCTGCCTTCCTGGTGCTGTTGCTGTTTCGGCGTTATTTTCCGAGGCTACCCGGGACCCTGGTCGTTTTGGCTCTCAGCATCCTGGCTGTATGGGCTTTTAACCTGGAAGCATTGGGCGTTGACATTGTCGGCTCAATTCCTACAGGTCTCCCAACCCCGCAGATCCCCCTTGTTAAGCCTTCTGATATCCTAATTCTGCTTTTAGGTGGGACAGCCATGGTGTTCGTCGCTTTGGGAGAATCGCTGGGCACGGCGCGCTCCTTTGCTGCCGAACATCATAACCACATCGATGCCGACCAGGAGCTGCTGGCATTGGGCGCGGCCAACCTTAGCGCGGGTTTATTCCAGGGCTTTGCCGTTGGAGCCAACCCGTCGACAACAGCCGCCTCCAACACCTCCCGATCTAAAACACAGCTTGCCTCCATAATTACCGCTTTATTCCTTATGATTACGCTGATCACATGGGCAGATCCGTTTTCCTTTTTGCCTCAGGCTGTGGTGGCGGTGGCGGTGATCGTCTCTATATCCCACTTGATGAGACTGGGTGAGTTTAGACGGCTTTACCGCTTACGCAAGATCGATTTCGTACTGGCCATGGTGGCTCTGGTGGGTGTACTCACCACTGGCATCCTGCCCGGACTGATGATCGCCGTCTTCCTATCCCTGTTGATCGTGCTGTACCGCTCCAGCCAGCCCCATCTGGCTGTCTTGGGAAAGATCCCCGGACATTTGGCCTACGGTGATATCGACGAGATCCCGGACGCAGAGCAAATCCCCGGGCTGTTGATCGTGCGGCCAGATGCTCCGCTCTTTTTTGCTAACGCCAACACCTTGCACAGCCAGATCAGGAGGCTGCTTTCCTTTACTGCCACATCACCGCAGGCGCTTATCCTTGACCTGGGCGCCAGCGACGACCTGGACGTCCCCAGCA
>DAOVXM010000177.1 GCA_030636125.1 Chloroflexota bacterium
GAATAACCAGGCTCCTGAGGGGTATTGGGCCAAGCCCGGACCCGGCTACAATCCCAAATACCGTGCCACGGTCTGGCAGGTGAGCTTATTAACTCAATTGGGCGCCGATGGAGCTGATCCGCGCGTGCGCGCCGGATGTGAGTATGTATTGGACAATGCTCGTTCTAAACATGGCGGTTTCAGCGCGACGGCCACTCCTGCCGGGATGATCCACTGCTTACAGGGTAATCTCTGCGCAGCTCTTATCGACCTGGGATGGTTTGGTGAAAAGCGCCTCGATGAAACCTTAGATTGGCTGGCACGTAGCATAACCGGAGAGGGAATTGCCCCGGCCGAGGATCGAAAAGCTCCGGTACACTACCTGCGCAGCGCCAACAGCGCCCCAGGCTTTGTCTGCTCGGCCAACAACCAGTTACCTTGCGCCTGGGGTGCGGTTAAGGCCATGCTGGCGCTCAGCAAGGTGCCGTTTGACGCAAGAACGCCTGAAATACAGAGAGCAATCGAGAAGGGTGTGGAGTTTCTGCTGGGATGCGACCCTGCCTTAGCGGATTATCCCATGGGCTATAGCACCAAACCAAACAGAAGCTGGTTTAAGTTCGGTTTCCCGATTTTTTATGTGACGGATATCCTCCAAAACCTGGAAGTTCTAACAGCGCTGGGCTTAGGCAAAAACGAGCGTCTTATACCCGCGCTAGAGCTCCTGCTAAACAAACAAGATGCCCAAGGGCGCTGGAAACTCGAATACACCTATAACAGTAAAACGTGGGTGGATATTGAAGAGAAGGGACAGCCTTCCAAATGGGTTACGCTGAGAGCGTTACGCGTCCTAAAACGCTCCAGCCAAGAACAATACTGACCTCAAACGAAGATTATCAAGGAAGCGACAATGCGACAATTACCTGAACACGGCCCCTGCTTTGTCTGTGGAACAGAGAACCCATGTAGCATAGGCATTCAATGGTATGTACGTGAAGATGGCAGTATATTCGGCGAGATCCTGCTAACTGAACAACAACAAGGACCACCAGGGCTTTCACATGGAGGTGCTACGGCTGCCCTACTGGATGAGGCAATGGGCGCAGCCGTCTGGAACGCAGGATACCAGGTGGCCGCAACCGACCTTCTGGTGCATTACCGGCGCCCGGTTCCGCTGGGTACAAAAATCAAAGTTATCGCCTGGGTAGTCAGGGATGACGGAGAAGTAAAAAACACCAGTGGTGAAATTCACCTGTCAAATGGAGAGGTCGCCGTTACTGCGCAGGGGGTCTACAAAGAAGCTAAACATCTTTTTACAAAGCTTAATGTGGAAGGCCACAAAACCTGATGATATCTTGGGAAATGAAGTTATCCTCCACACTTGCGGTTGAAAACAGGAAGGTGATCGATGAGTTGGATTTTTCTTACCCTGGCAATTATCACTGAAGTAGCCGGCACTGTTAACTTGAAGTTGTCAGAAGGCTTCACCAAACTGTGGCCATCAATTCTGATCTTCGTCTTTTACGGCATCAGCTTCAGCTTCACCACTCTTGCGGTCAAAAAGATAGACTTGAGTGTGGTTTATGCCATCTGGTCCGGTTTGGGGACTGCTCTTGTCGTCCTCGTCGGCATACTATATTTCAAAGAGCAGGTGACACCATTAAAGATCTTTTCAATCTGCTTAATTGTTTTCGGCGTGATCGGTCTTAACCTTGGTGCAGGTGTTCACTGAATAAATTTGTGCTCAAGGTGTAGGAAACACGTATTTAAATAAAATCTTGATCTGTAACTTGACACAAGCACACACTATGAGAATCCACGTGCACTTTGTGTAATTCTTGACAAAGACGAATAGCAGGTATAAAATAATAACTGACCGACCAGTCAGTATAGAAACTTGCTCAACCTCAGTCTTTTATACCTACCTGAAAACTCTGGCTGGGCGACCAAAGGGCATAGTTCCCGGACCAACTCATTAAGTTGATCCCAGTATAAGTGAGGAGGCGCAGATGGAAATCTTAATTGTAATCGTTGGGATGATTGTCGTCGGTCTGATCATCGGGGCGTTGGCCGGTGTCATCTGGAAGGATAACCGGCCGATAGGCGTGGCAGGCGATTATATCGTCGCGGTGATCTCTACAGTTGTCATCGGCTTGATTGACTGGTATGTGATCCCAGCCATGGGCTTTAGCGACACGATAAAATTCATCGGCATCTTATTTGAACCAGCGCTGGGCGCACTCCTGGTTTTGTGGATCATACGCAAAGCAAAAGATTAACCCGTGCAAAAACTGCAAAGCCTGGCGAGCCTTTGATGCCATGCGTAAATGAATAACTATCTTGATTAATGGAAAATACAGACCCCATTATTGAAACCTACGGGCTCACGCGGGATTTCAAAGACACACGAGCGGTAGATTCCCTGGACGTTTCCATCCAGCCTGGAGAACTATTCGGGTTGGTTGGCCCGGATGGAGCCGGTAAGACCACCACCCTGCGCTTGCTGACAGGATTGCTCAAAATTACAGATGGCTCGGCCACGATCGCCGGATATGATCTGGGAAGCCAACCTGAAGCCATTAAATCCAAGATTGGCTATATGGCCCAACAATTCAGTCTCTATGCCGAGCTTTCCGTGCTGGAGAATCTGAAGTTTTTCGCCGAACTATACGATGTCGATAATAACATACTAAGTGAGCGAACAGAACGTTTGTTATCTTTTGCGGGTCTCACTGAATTCAAAAATCGCCGGTCTGCCCATCTTTCCGGCGGCATGCAGAAGAAATTAGCCCTGGCATGTACGCTAATCCACGAACCACCCATCTTGTTCCTTGATGAGCCCACCACCGGAGTTGATCCCATTTCCCGCCGTGAATTTTGGAATATCCTCTCGGGTTTACATATGCAGGGGACCACAATCGTTGTCAGCACGCCATACATGGACGAGGCTGACCGTTGCTCCCGGGTGGGCTTAATGTACGAAGGAAAGATGGTCGTTTGCGCCCCACCCCAAGAGATCCGGGCTCAAATTCAGGGAGAAGTGATTGAAATAATTCCTGATGACTGGCAATCCGCCCACGACTTGATCGAGAGGCTTCCTGGCGTGCTCGAAGTACAGACCTACGGCGAAGCGCTTCATATTTTAGTTGACTCAGCCGAAGAACGTTTGCCGCAGATCAAGCATAGCTTAGACAACCAAAATATCGCTTATCACGGGGCTCGCTTGGCGACGTTGCGTATGGAGGAAGCCTTTATATCATTGATCAATCAAATGGAAAGTTGATATGTCCTTTCGCCATATATGGGCCGTGACTCACAAAGAAATCTTACACATCTTTCGCGACCGGATGACGCTTATTCTGGTCTTGATAACCCCGACCCTGATCTTGCTCTTGATGGCATACGCACTCACAATGAATCTGGAACATGTGCCCATTGCCGTGCTGGATCATGACCGCAGTTCAACTTCCCGGACTTTTATCCAGCAAATCGTTGCAGGTAATGAACTGGATTTGTACGCCCAGGTTGACTCATTAAAAGACATTGAGACACTGCTTCTCCGGGGGGAAATAAAAGCCGCGGTTGTGATTCACCCCGCCTTTGCCAGCGATTTGTTATCTCTGCGTGGTATGCCCCTGCTAATTATCATTGATGGCACCGAACCCGATAGTGGTGGCTTCGCAGTAGAGCAAATTGCTTTACGAGCGGAAGAAATCGTTAACTCAATTCTCACCAGCCAAGTCAAAACTCTCGGTATCTCGATTGATACTGTTCAACCGATCGATTTACGTGTGCGCACTTGGTACAATCCCAGCCTTAAACCCAAGAACGATTTAATCCCTGGATTGATTTCCTTAGTACTTGGTTTCCCAGCTCTTTCAGTTGCCCTTACCCTGGCTCACGAACGTGAGCACGGAACCTTGGAACAGCTATTGGCAACACCGATCAGCCGTATTGAAATCCTTCTGGGGAAAATGATCCCGTATATTTTAGTCGGGCTGCTTAATGTCATATTGATTCCGGCCCTTGCGATGCTTTGGTTCCGTATACCATTTAATGGTAGCTTCATCCTGTTCTTTTTTCTCTCAACGATCTTTTTATTCGCCGTGGTTAGCATGGGGATCATTATTGGTGTATTTATGCGCACACAGGCAGCCGCCTTAGCCCTTTCTTTCCTGATAATTTTCTTCCCCGCTTTCTTTATGACGGGCATTTTCTTCCCCATCGCATCCATGCCAGAAATCGTACGCTTGGAAGCGCTCAGTCTGCCCGGAACTCACTACGCTATCATTACCCGCGGTGTCTTTTTAACCGGCGTCGGGCTGGATGTGCTCTGGCCAAACGCGGTCATGCTCATCGGGCTTGGACTCGCCTTTACGGGTGTTGCCGCTTTATTCTTCCGTAAAAGGTTGGGATGACAAGACCATGCTTAGACGCATCTGGGCACTAACAAGAAAGGAGTTCATTCACCTGATCCACGATTGGTGGCTGCCGGCATTCATGTTGATCGGTGGTGCCATGGAGTTGCTTATCATCGGCTGGGCCACATCCCGTCCGATTTCTAACCTGCCACTGATGGTATTAGATCATGATAAAAGCGCAGCCAGCAGGTCCTTAGTCATCGCGCTGGAAAACACGGGAACTTTCGCGCTTGAAGCTCAAGTGTATGATATGAAAACCATACAGGACGCCCTCGATCGCGGGCAGATCAACGCGGCAGTGATCATCCCTCCCGATTTTTCTGATCAGATGGCCTCCTCGACCGGTCACCTTACCCTGGCAGTTATCCTTAATGGTGCCGAGAGTATATCTGCGCGGGTTGCCTTAAGCGCCATTGAAGGTGTAGCCCTGGATTTAGGTGAGCAAATCACAATTGAACGCCTGGGTTTGAGACCAGATGAATTTTCTGGTTTCAATCCCAGTTTACGAGTGTGGTTCAACGAATCACTGAAGGAAGCATTGTATACCATCCCGGCAGAGCTGGGTTTGATGCTCGAGTTTACAATTTTGCTGTTTGCAGCTCTGTCATTCTCCCGTGAGCGCGAGCTAGGCACACTTGAACAACTCCTGGTTATGCCGTTCTCCTCAATGGATATCATCATAGGCAAATCCATCCCTGTCATTCTGGTGGGCTATATCGATTTTCTACTCCTGCTTGCTATTACACATTTTGCCTTCGGTGTCCCTGTTCGGGGATCACTGCCCCTGCTGCTCATCCTTGCCCTTGGTTATATATTCGTAGAGTTAGGAAAAGGGCTGGTGATATCGGTTATCTCTCGCACCCAACACCAGGCCTTCCTAATAGTGATGATGGTGGGGATGATCGATTTTATGTTTACCGGTTATGCTGCTCCGGTCGAGTCAATGCCCAAAATATTACAATATTTCGCCAACCTAGTCCCAGCCCATCATTGGTTGAGCATTTTGCGCGGCATTCTGGTCAAAGGTGTCGGCCTGGAGGTGTTGTGGTTAAACGTGCTGGCATTGGTTATCTTGGGCTTGGTCATAGGTATTTTTTCCTTGCGCTTCGTCCGCAGGGCATTAGATTGAGGTTGTTCCAAATCTTTATTAGCAGGAAATAAAAGTGGATAACAACAACTTAGCAATAATCGCTAACAATATCACCAAACGTTTTGGGGATTTTACTGCGGTCGATAAGGTCAACTTCGAGGTTCAGCGTGGCGAGATCTTCGGATTCCTGGGGCCCAACGGCTCAGGGAAAACTACCACCATTCGCATTATGTTGGGTTTGCTACCCCCAACGGAAGGAAGTGTAGAAGTCCTGGGCATGCAGGTCGATAGAGAAACAGCCAAAATCCGCCCACGTGTGGGATATATGTCGCAACGATTCAGCCTGTACAACGACTTAACGGTGATCCAAAACCTGCGATTCTATGCTAAAGCATATGGCTTACCCAATCACAAAGCAGAAGAACGCATTCAAGATGCGCTAATCATGTCGGGATTGCAGGGACGCGAACGGACGCAGACCAAAAACCTATCAGGAGGCTGGCGACAAAGATTAGCCCTTAGCGCAGCCATCCTGCACAGACCGGATGTGATAATCCTGGATGAGCCCACTGCGGGTGTTGA
>DAOVXM010000162.1 GCA_030636125.1 Chloroflexota bacterium
CCACCTCACCCTTGCGCGCGCTGATAATGAAGTTATAGATCGCGATCAAAACTGCAATGCCGATGATATAGCCTGCAATTGTGACCAATAACTGGCCTGTGTCAACACCTAATTCCGGACCATAAGTGGCGATACGCCGGCGCATACCCATTAGGCCAACCTGCATCTGGCCAAGAGACTGCAGGTAAAAGGCTGGTAGCATCAAATAGAAGTGCCACTTACCCAACTTCTCGTTATACATACGGCCAGTAATTTTTGGGAACCAGAAGTAAATCGCCGCGAAGAAGGGGAAAACAAATCCACCAAACATGGTGGCGTGGAAGTGTCCCACGATCCAATAGGTATCCTGCACATACAGGTCAGTCGAAACCACGCCGTTAGGCGGACCACTTAGACCACCAAGCAAGAAAATCGAAATGGCACCCACCACAAACAACATAGGTGTCGGGAAGGTCAGTTTTCCTTCCCACATGGTGGCGACCCAACTGAAAAACTTTATACCTGTAGGAATGGCCACCAATAAGGTGCTGTACATGAATGGTACCCGCAGATAAGGCTCCATCCCGGAGGTGAACATGTGGTGCGCCCACACCAGGAACCCTACCAGGGCAATGGCAAAGGAGGATAGTGCCACCCACTTGTAACCAAATAGGGGTTTGCGGGCGAATACCGGCAAGATTTCACTGATCACACCCAGACCAGTCAGGATAAATACATAAACAGCCGGGTGTGAGTAAAACCAGAATAAGTGCTGGAAGAGAATCGGGTCACCGCCTCCAGCAGGTTCGAAGAAGGTCATACCCAACAGACGCTCAAAACTGATCATCTGGAAGGAAAGACCGATCAACTGGGTTGCGGTCAGGCTGATGATTGCAGTCGCGAAAGCTGTCCAAACGAAGATGGGCATACGGAAATAAGTCATACCCGGCGCCCGCATCTTCACAATGGTGACAATAATATTCAAGGAACCGAGTATGGACGAAAGACCGATGAAATAGACCCCCCAGAAAAACAGCTGCGTTCCCAGGGGTGCCTGCCAGCTTAAAGGTGGGTATCCCGTCCAACCGGTCTCTAAGCCGCCGAAAAACCATACGCTGGTGAGCAAGACCGCCGCGGGCACATTGAGCCAATAGGCAAAAGCGTTCAAGCGTGGGAAAGCCATATCGTTGGCGCCGATCATAAGTGGCACTAAATAGTTCGACATGGCTGCGACACCTATCAACATCGCCCCGATCATTACAATCCCGTGTAGGGTCATCATTGTATTGAATGTTTGAGGCTCCAGGAAATCATTGGCCGCTTGAGCAAGCTGGATCCGGAAGGTCAGGGCATATAACCCGGCTAAAGTAAGCAGAAGCAAAGAAGTAACGCCATATTGGATACCGATCACCTTATGATCATATGAGACGCTCAAATATTTACGCCAACCTTTAAGCTTGGGATTCACCTCCGGGTCTTCGGGCGTCTCCTCACCCTTTGCCCATTTGATCCAATCATCCATCACCCCTGTGCCCAACATGAACCCGATCACACCCACAATCGCACCGACGACCCATACCGGTTCAGGATCCCAGGCGGGTAGCCCCATCAGAAAGCGGGTCAAGATCACCAGGTCCATCCCGACTAAGGTGCCAAAAACCATGCCGATCAGGCCACCCACGAAACTGATGGAAAATATACCGGTTTTCTCGTTTTCACTCATTGGTATTCTCCTTACTTCAAGCTTTCGATGAAAGCGATAATGTCATCGATTTGATCATCCGTTATGTTGTCTTCACAATAATTAGGCGGCATTATGGCTTGGAAGCCTTCCACGACCTGCGATGCAGGATCGCAGATTGCCTGATACAGGTATTCGTGATCGGCAACTACCGTCGAACCGTCATCCAAGCTCTCATCCTTCCCAAATAAACCACTCCAGCTCGGTCCCACACCTTGGCTACCATCTGTGGTATGGCAAGCAAAACAACCATACTGTTCAGCCCACTTCCGGCCTCGTTCCACTGGATCATCGGATACACCGGATTGTTCAATAACCCAGGCGTCAAAATCGGCTTGTGAAACAACATTTACAGGAGCCACCATCGTGGCATGATTTAAACCACACATTTCAGCGCAACGAACAAAGTAATTACCTGATTCAGTCGGTGTGATCCGCAACTCCCTATCAAAGTCTCCCCCTCCCGGCAGGATATCTTGTTTTACACGGAATTCAGGCACCCAGAATGAGTGGATCACATCTTGAGAAGTGAGACTTAGTAATACTTGCTGGTTCACTGGCAGCCACAACTCGTTTGAGGTCACACCAAGGTCGGGATATTCGAAGCGCCAGGACCACTGGGAGCCAATTACGTTCACATCCATGGCTTGTGGGTCTATTCGCATGGTTGCAGCTAGCGTTTGAGCCCCAAAATATGCAAACACAAAGACAGTCGCCAGGGGTGCCAACGTCCAGAAAACTTCCAGACGTGTATTGCCTTCAATATGTTTAGCGTCACTTGTATCGCCCTTTTTGCGCCGGAATACCACAATACTGTAAACCATCAAAACCACGATTAGGGCGAATAGGAAGATAATTACCTGGAACTCGAGGTTGAACATCCAATCGATGGGTTCAGCCTGTGCACTGGCAGCGGCAGGTAATATCTGAACTTGATCCAAACCGATCAAAAGCAAAGCTGTTACGATCACAACCAGTATTCCAGCGATGATTAAATGTTTCATGTTTCATCTCCTCGTAATATCTGACTGGTAGATTTATTTTCCTTCAAGTGCACAACTAGTGTTCCGTCAAATGTGATTGTTTAGTAAGAAAAGATCGTGGACGGAACACTTTAAGCTTTGTCAAGGGTGTAGCAATCCAGATATCGAATGTAATTTTCATCCTTGACAAAGCACTGGCACTGTCAATCTCCTAAGCAAATTCACCAATCTAGATTTGTCCGTCTCAACCCCTGTCATAAGACCATTCCTCAAACCAGTCATCTATCTGAGTAGCAGCAAGCGCTCGACGATCATATACAATGGCTTCGCCACCATCCTGTAGCGATAATAAGACCACTCGCAATTTCTTATCGCCCTCGATGAAATGAGCCAGAAACTCCTCCCTATTGAGACGTTGGTCGTCATAATCCACAATCACCAGGTCGGGGTTTTGTTTGTCCAGGGCTGCGATGGCTTCCTCAAGATTTGATACAACCCCAATAATCTCGACATCGGAACCCTTGCGCGCCTCGAGTAAACTGCGCAAACCTTGACCAAACAAGGCATGGTTAGAAGCTATCAAAACGCGCTGGGGATATTTTGGAGTTGCAGAAACCATTTTTAGCAGTTATCTCTTTTAATTTCCTACTTGCATTTTTACCTGACTAGTGCTTTGTCAAGGATGAAAGTTTCATTCGATATCCGAGTTACTACACCCTCGACAAAGCTTAAAGTGTTGCGTCATTGTTACCAAACTATCGAGTCACTTTCGCCGCGCAACACTAGATAATCTATGTGGTAAGACGAGTTAAATTTACCAAAAGCAGTCGTGATTGTCATCAACCACACCCATTCAAAAAGGTGGATATTAAATAACACGGAGGGGTGATTTTTCAATCACCCCTCCAGGTAGACCAAGAGAGTTATTACCTTTAACTTAAAATAATTGTTACTCTTCCTGCCGAATTAGTCCTAAATGAACAGCTTTGCTGACTGCCTCAGCCCGGTTGGAAGCCTCTAACTTCTCCAAGATATGGCGCACATGTGTCTTGACTGTGTTCTCAGAGATAAATAGATCTGAAGAGACCTGGGAAGTTGTCTTTCCTTTAGCCAGACAGTGCAACACATCCATCTCCCGGGCGCTCAGACCACGAGTAGATAAGTGAGTTTGGTCAACACTGACCGCTTGCAATACCCGGCGAGTTACCTCAGGCGCGATCACTGACATCCCTGCATGAACATTAAGGATCGATTTACATAATTCTTCCGGAGAAGCGTTCTTAAGCAAATAACCATCTGCCCCTGCTGATATTGCTCCAAATAGATCCTCATCATTTTTTGATATGGTCAACATGAGAATACGACAGTCTTCTCTTTTTCCGATCGCCTTGACTGTCTCAACGCCACCCATCCCCGGCATATTCACGTCCATGAGTACGACGTCTGGTTTAGTCTGGCTTACCAATTCAAGCGCTTCCTTCCCATTGCCAGCCTCACCTACCACTTCGAATTCCGACATTCCGGCCAACAAGCTGATCAGCCCTGTGCGGAACAAAGCGTGGTCATCAACTACAACTAAGCGGATCGGTGTCATGCCTCTCCCTCCTTAACGGTCAACGGCAATCTAACCCTGACAGTTGTCCCTATTTGAGGTTGACTGATCACCTGGAAATCTGCTCCGATCAAATCTGCCCGTTCACGCATTCCGCGCAATCCATGCTGTGAAGAACCTGGGATATCCTCGGATAAAAATCCAATCCCATCATCACGAATCTCAATGATTATATCCGTTTCGCTTTGAAAACAAGAAATCTCAATCTCACGGGCATGAGCGTGTTTACGAATATTATTTAAGGCTTCCTGTACAATCCGAATTAGCTGGGCTTGTACCTCTGGTGCCAGGGAAATCACCATATCAGCATCATGGACTGAAACTGAAATATCATTATAATCCTGGAATTCAGCCACGGTTTGTCCCAACCAACCTGCCAGCCCGTTCTCTGAAGGTGAGATACGTAATCCATCGATCGCTTGGCGAGCATCCTGGTAAGCGTCACTCAATACTTCATGGCAGACATTTATGGTATCCCGTATCAGGTCAAGCTCACCCCGATCTAAATAATTCTGTGCCTGGGCAGATTTTAACTTTAAAAACCCCAGAGTTTGTGCCAAACCATCATGGATTTCACGGGCCAAACGCGTCCGTTCATCCATCATGGTGCGATACTCAAGCTGAGCCATCAAATCAACATTCTGAACGACCAAAGCTGCCTGTCCCGCCACGGTCTGAAGGAAGGATAACTGCTGGTTGGTGAAGGCTTTGGCGCGCCGGTTTGCTATCAATATAGCTCCTATGGTATTTTGGTCCTGGAGGGCTAATGGAACTGCCATTAATGAGCGAAACCCGGGTGGAGAGGCTGAATTCCCAGACACTTTTCCAAAAATGACCGGCTCCCTTGAACTTATCACGCTGCGCAATATACCCTCAACCAAAGCCTGCGTATTGTCAGGAAGCTCTCCACTTGTAATGGTTTCTTTGGGTTCGTCGACTTTCCTATCCCAGGTAGCCACAAGAGCGTAATCAGCATCCAAGGTATCGCGCAAGTTCTCCAACAAATCAGAAAATAACGCGTTCAGGTTAGTCCTATCTCGCACAGACTGTAACTGGCGCAGCGTTGAAATAGCCCGATTCCTTAAACGCACACCTTCCAACGCCGAAGTTGTTTCATCCAATAGTGCCCGCAAAACTGTCTGAATTTCCGGGTCTAATCCCTCGTTACGAGGGACGTACAAGTTTAATACACCGTATTCCTGATCCCCGCGATGTAGGGATAAACAATAGACACCCTTTGTATCCAAGAAAGTTTCAGTAAGCAGTGGGCAAGCATGTGTCAATTGCTCAATGTCTTGACAAGAGCCACACTTCTGCCTGACTAACGGGGAGGCCAGATACTCAATCCAGGCTTCAGCTACGGGGAAAGGCATCTCTCCCACGCTCATTGCCGAAAGCGGCTGGGAGCGTTCATCCAAAGGCACGAATGAAGCCCCATCCGCTCCAACCAGCTCCATCGAAAGGCGCAAGATTAAATCGACCACATCATCTTGATCATCAGCTTCAGCAAACATCTGGCTGATCTGAAAGATCGTTTTGTGGCGTTGATGGGCTGCAGTCAGTTGCCTTTCAGTGTCTTCAAGTCGTTGTTGTAACAAAGAGCGCTCTTTGGATAATCGCAAAATACGCCCGAACCCCAGATACACGATCACTCCAATCACTACTAAAACCAGCATATCCAGAGCAATCCAGGCTGGACGGGATAGACGCACCAACCAGGTTGTTTCGATGATCACATATATTAAAATGATCGCCAAAATCAACCCGGCTAAGAACAAAGGCAGCCAGCGATGGCGACGAATCGTTTGGGTCTGTTGATCGGAAACACTCACAGGCGTATTTTACCCTAAATTAGAGGGTAATAAGCTCAATCGAATATTTAACCAATTCTCACCGCCCTTATTCTCCCAACCTACGCGCAATTGACCACTGATTAGTCCCAGGATGACTGGGAAATCATCCTAATGTCATTACGAATTAACCCGTTTGCAGGATAGAGAGTATGTAGAAAA
>DAOVXM010000329.1 GCA_030636125.1 Chloroflexota bacterium
AAATACTGGCTGCGGAAGCCCATACCCCAATCCCACATGCCCAGGCGGATCGCTACCGCGTCCATTGCCAGGTCGATATTGAGAGCCAGCAACCCATCCAGCACCGGTCGCAGCCACAGGGGCAGGCTGCTGGCATCTGAAAACAGGCGCACGCTGTAGATGATCGTTCCCCAGGCGACACCTACCGCTAACGGCAACTCCCCGACCATAAAAAGGAATTGACCGTACTCGTAAGCACCTAACTGCTGGATGGTCGCCCGTTCGAGCAACAGGCCATAGATCACGCCAGCTAACAGCTCCCAGACCTTTAGCCAACCCTGGCGCCAGGCATGACGCAAGCATAACCCAAACAAGACCATCACCAGCAGCTCTAAGCTGAGGAAATATGGATTTAGCATGACCAGATCGAGGTTCGAGGGTTGGAAGGAATTTTCATAGGGTAAAGGCATTATACCCGGATCACCTTTTCCATGAGAGCAAGAACTTTTCGTATCAAACCATCCAACGAAAAGGCGCACGAGAAATTAATCTCGTGCGCCCTTATAAGCCCTCCAGGCTCGTTGGCAGCTTAGCCAGTTATCTACGGCTATTTAGGTTTTTTGGTTTTGACCGGTTTGGGATTGGGTTTGGGGCTTAACTCCTTTTGTATTTGACCCCAATTTAATCCCACTGAACGCATATCTAATATTTCCTGCACAGTAGCGCCCGTCTTCTGGCTGAGGCCGAAAGCATGATCGATATCATTCAGTGCATGTTTATCCATGCAGTACCAGTGCTCGATCGTCTGGAAGCCCACACCGAGGCGCCACGCCATGTTTTGCCCCTTCTTGGCTTCTTTGCCCATGCAGCTCGCCTCTCCCTCATCCGATTGTGTTTGAGCTTCTTCCCCTTCGGCAGGATCGGTAGGGATTGTATCTGAGATCGTCCCACTGGCATCTATTAATCCGGGATTCTTTTTGATCTGTCCCCAACCCAAACCTGATTTTCGTTTGTCGAATAACCCATCGACATCAATGGTTTGAGCGGTCTTGAGGCTCTCTTGAGAAAGTAAACTATACGCTAGATCAATTTCGCCAAAGCCGAATCCCTGGCAGAACCAACCCATAATCTCATCATAAGTCACCCCGTACTTACCCGCCAGCGCCTGGCCTTTCGGTTGGGGATCCGCTCCGGTGCAATCGGTCTCCAGAGCATCATCTATAGTCTCAGGTGCAGCTTCTGAATCTGGCTCCAGGGTTTCCTCAGGTGCAGGTTCAACGGGAGGCTCTACTTCCAGTGATTTAATCGACAACGCCTGCCATTGTCCCTCTTCTGCCACGATAAAGGTGACTTTTACAGTATGGCCCGTTTCAATGCCTGGGTCGATCTCGGTAAAGGCTTTGATGATAACGATCTTGCCGCTGATCACCCATTCTTTCTCACCCATAGACTCAACCACGCCGGTGATGGACATTTCTACATCCCCACCTGAAGTGACTTCGACCTTGTCAGCCACAAATACTCCACTCTCACCAATTTGGCCCTTGACCTCCACATAAGACCCATACTCGGGGTTCCCTTCATATTGAGTCTCACCAGTGACCTGGAACTCAACACCATTGACCTCCCAGGTATCCCCCTCATCATCAGTGAGGATACCCTCCAGTTTGAATTGGTAGGCTGGGGACTCAAGGGCTTGTCCTGGCTGGGCGGTCGTGGCTTGACCGGCCTCCAAGATCACCTCTGAATCCTGGCCGGTAACCATCACCTGACCGGTATCCACCGCGAAACGCGCCTGACCCATCTCGTTTACGCTTATACTAAAGATTGTGCCGTGCACACTGACCGTTCCAGAGGGTGTATGCACCAGGTAGGCGCTCTTCTTACCCTGGAATGGCACCACACTATGATTGGTATCACCGGCCTGTTGGCTGAGCTCGACCTGTAACACATTCCCCCAACGCCCATCCACTTTGGTCAGCGTGAGATCGGTATTAGCAGCTAATGTTGTGCGAGTTCCATCGAAGAATACCAGGGTTACGCTCCCCTGCGACCCTGTGCGGACCCGCTGACCTTCACCAATCTGGGATCCGTCGCTTACCATATCCCAACCATCAGTGGAATCACCTGGCCCAACCCCAACCACGCCCCTTACGTCCATCAAAGTGGCTACATGGGCAGCGCGCGGTCCAGCCATCCAGACGCCAAGCGCCGAGAGCGATACCAGCGCGAAAAGCAAAACCAACGCCACACCAACCCCACCTGAGAGGTACGCCAGGCGCGGCCACGCCCATTCGACGGATCGCCTTTGGTGAGCAGGCCGGATGGTCTTACGTGCAGCTGCCGATTGTAATGAAGCCAGCGAGTTCTGCATTTGTGGTTGAGGATGGGGCATTGTTTGCAAGGCTGAGGCCAGACCGATCAATGCGCCCAATTCACGAGCCTCTTCTGGCAGCTCCTCAAGGATTTTATCCAACGCTTGCCCACTTTCCAGGGCTTCTAATTTTTGCTGTAAAAGGTCGTCTAAGTTAGACATAATGGACCTCCCACTCCGTTAATGTCTCCCGCAAGGCAGTTAATCCGCGCCGTTGGAGACCTTTGATCGCATCCTCACTCTTATGCATCAACTGAGCTACTTGTGCGATCGGTAAACTATTCACAAACCTTAAGACGATGACCTCACGTTGATCATCATTCAGTAAAGCCAACGCTTTAACCAATGTGTCACTTGTCAGGTTATTCTCGATGGTTTCATCAACGCTCTCTTTATCATCCATCAAGTTTTCCTCCAAGGAAACGTGATCACGGACACGCATCTTGCGAAAATGGTCGATTGCCAGGTTACGGGCAATTTGATACAACCAGGCCTCGATCGAAGCATTTTTTGAGCGGTACTCCTGAATGGACCTGATCATCCGGACAAAGACCTCCGAGGTGAGGTCTTCAGCGACCTGTTTATCACCTACCCGGTAATACAGGTAGCGAAAGATCTCTAACCGGCTTTTTTCGTATATTGTGCCGATGGAGCCGGATCCAATTTTTGAAGTACCTGCTATAGCGTCGGATTTAAAGATATCAAGCATAACAATTCCGCGAAAATCTGCTTTCCTTTCTATTATGGTTAACGGATGAGATAGGTGAAAAGAGTCACAAAAATCGTGTTTTTAACCACCAGTTAACGATATTGTAAGTAATCCAGGCAATGATACATAAAAAATAGCTGCTCGGGCTGCGGTGAAAAGTCATCTCCCTGCCCTCGGCAGGGTAGTTACCATAAAAATACATACAAATCGACAAATAGGACAATAATAATCGTTGACATCTAGATTAGAATCTGTTATATTTAATATATTATGGTCTAATTAGTTTAAATTGTTACCTTATCAAATGGGAGGCTGTTTCTAAGCCTTCTACTTTATCCATCCTAACGCTACGGTTGAACTGTCATTAACATCTTATCTGCCAGACGCACTACTGATCTCTGCTCATTCAGGATATTCATTTTTCGAATGCCCCGATTGTGGCAGTGCACTTTGGACAAGAATAATAATGGCGCCTTCTCTGCAAAAGCAGGAAGGTATTTTGAATTACTTTGGGATAAAAGTGAACGATGAACAACTATGCCGAACTTGAAATTGGCCTGCACCGCCGCGATGCCGGGAGCTATTCAGTTGATTTCCGCTTCAGCCAGCCGGAGAGCGAGGCCGATGTGCGCCTGGCACAGGGTCAATCAACCCAGGTCACCTTTGAACTTGACCAGCTTCAGGATTTAGTCTTTGATGCAGATGCTTACGGTAAAAGACTCACCCAAGATTTCTTCGCCGATCCAACCGTAAAGAATGCCTTCTCCCAGGCACGCACCAGCGCCCAAAGCCTGGACTACCCCCTGCGCCTGCGCTTATTGATTGGTCCCAGCGCCCCTGAGTTACATAGCCTGCGCTGGGAAACATTGCGCGACCCGCAGGATGATACCCCCTTATGCACCAACGAGAACCTGCTTTTCTCGCGCTACCTATCCAGCCTGGACTGGCGGCCGGTGCGCCTGCGTCCCCAAGGGAAACTAAACGCTCTGACTGCTATCGCCAACCCATCCGATCTAGCGGATTACAACCTGGCGCCCGTCGATGTGGAAGGTGAGCTCAGCCGTGCCAAGGGAGCCTTGGGTGAAATCCCGCTAACTCCGCTACCAGGCGAGGATGGCAGCCAACATGCTACTTTGGATAACCTGGTCGCCAACCTGCGCGAGGTGGAGTATGACATCCTTTACCTGGTCTGTCATGGTGCTTTAGTTAAAGAGGAACCCTGGCTGTGGTTAGAAGATGATCAG
>DAOVXM010000476.1 GCA_030636125.1 Chloroflexota bacterium
AAGTAAGGACCTGTCGTCTCGTTACGAGCCTCTACCTCGAATTCCGGACGCCGGAACTCTTGGATTTGGAAACTGTGATGGAAGCTAGTACCGTCCAATCCCCCAAGGCTTCCCCTGGCATCTAATAAAAGCTGGGCATATCCCAGGTTCGCATTTTCAGGCAGGGTAAAGGTAAAGTCAAAACCACCCAGGGCGTTGACCACGCTCTGACCATTCCCCAGCACCTTCCCTTGGGGTCCGATGGTCTGTAAACTGATATCTGTCACCGCACCACCCACCATGCCCACATCGCCATCCTGTTTCCCTCCGATGCGGCGCAGCCATCCCTTGATATGCACTTCCTCGCCAGGCCGGTACATCTGGCGATCATCGAAAACATACCAGCGTAATTCATCATTGGGTGGCCTGGCTATCCAACTGTCGTCACCCCAATAATAGGTAGAATTGGGCAGGATGGCTTGGTCCTCACCCTGGTTCGCGACCAGATAGCTTACACCCGCGCTGGGCAACTCGAACTTGGCGATACCGTCTTGCGCGCTAATGGCTCTTACTCCAGCCGGTTGGCCCGTGATAGTCACACCCACTAGTGGA
This sequence comes from Chloroflexota bacterium, assembly GCA_030636125.1. The sequence goes on from DAOVXM010000476.1 coordinate 592, forward strand.
GCACCATCTCCCAGGGCGCTGGTCCAGACCACCATTTGGCTGTGGTCCGCAAACGCATCCAGGCCAATTTGGGTCACCTGGACCCAGGCATGTACAGTTTCCCAGTAACGGTCTTGATCATTCTGGAACAGGCTGCGGGGCGGTTTAACGATGACAATAAATTGGCCGAAATCACCTTCCATCACCTCACTCAACTCAATACCCACCTCGGTCAAGGTATCGCTGGGTGTCTCCAGCCGCATGGTTTCGTCCAGCACGAGTCTTCCAGGCGGTTTCGGTGGATTGTCTGTACGCTGGTACTCACGCAAATATTCTTTGAAGGCCAGCCAATCTGACGGTTCGACGGCGTATATTTGTACGTCTAGCTTGTTATAGTTAATGGCGTAAACAGAAAAAACGGGTTCGCTGGATGCCGGGTCAAGGGTGACCAGGATTTGTTCAGGGCCTAATAGTAAAGGTTCGGCTGGGCCAACGCGGAAGGTTAAACTGGTATCTTTCCCTAACGTCTGGCCAAATACATCCTGGATAGAGCCATCCACTGTGACCCGGTAGGTCTTTTGCCCCTCAGTCGCCCCTTTTATGTTGATCGTATTCCCATAGATATCCACACTCGCCCCGGGTAATTCAGGTTCTATGCTCAGCATTGAGTCCTGATAAGCTTCAACGTTTATAGGATTATTGAACCTGATAAAGAAAGGGGACAAGGGACGGCACTGATCATAGGACCAGGTACAGCCGTGATCATCGATGCGCAACGGCGCATAAGTATGGAAGAAGTAACTCTGTGTATCTTGGGTGACTAGTGGCCCTTCTGACGAGGGCGTGCCTGGGCCAACCGCGACCGATATGCTCGTGTCCGCAGGTAATGGCTCCACCGCCTGGAAGGCCAACCAGCGTCCCTGCCCGGCAGATTTGGCCAGGCGATCCACGGTTTCATCCCCTTTAACCTTTTCCTCTGAAACCAACTTTACTTGCACCGGTCGGTCACCAGCTACCACCTGGATGGTCTCCAGCACGGCTTGCGGGTTAATCCGCTGGTCAAATCCCACGAAAAATACCGGGTCCAATGGTTGCGGTACATCATACGGGTAAGAGGAAATCATCTTGGGAGGAGGTGTGCTGAAGGACCACTGCACCATTTCCGCAAGTATGCCGCCGGTTGCTGATTCAGTTCCGGCGGGGACGGTGACCACGTACTCAGTCGCCATAGGTAAGCGGTCAATCTTAGTGGAGTCATGCTGGAAAGTCAGCGTCTTTGTGCCAATCCAGCGCCAGGTGCCAGGCAGGGACGGCTCGATCAATACAGGCACTTGTTCCGCGGCCAGATCATCGAGGGTCCCCAACGGTACCATGGGTTGGTTAAAAGTGATGCTTATAAAAGGCGCAAGAGGGATCTCCCCCTCCGGAGCAAAACGTAGCACTTCCAATGGACCAACTTCGACCGGTGCAGGTTTGATTGGTGCTTCAGGTGGCGGGAAAGTTTCCTCGATAGTCTCGCCAGTGCGCGGTGGGGGCAAGGATTCTTCCGGAAGATTAAAGTCTACCTGGTCTTCAGAATCTGTAAGCAACGCGGGCAGACGCAATAAGATTTGCTCGACTTCCTGTTGGGATAGCGGCTCACCGCTTACCTGTGGCACAGGTGTGACTGGTAGCGGTTGCGCTTGTCCTTCGTCTAACCCTACCTGCAGACCAGGCTCACCATCCCCGCTCGTAGAATCTCTTTCCTGAACATCACTGGATGAGTCAGACAGGGCCGGATTGGTACTACCTGAGGATACATTACGCTCCCCTATTGGAATGATCACAGCAAAAATAATAACTGCTAGCGCGCATATTACTACCAGGGCACCGACAATCAGGGCAAGCCACCAATATCGGCTGATCAATCGCTCCATTTTTTGTGCCATAGCCAACTCCCTCCTTCAAACAAACTCAACAGACAAAGTCAAACATCAGCTATGCCAGATAGACGCCAGGAAGTAGCAGTTAGTTCCAATCAAACAAAAGATCAACGACTACACAATAATGAGCCGGGGAAAACGGTGTGCGTGGTGGACATACGCCCCCACACATACCGTTTTTACAAGATTTCCCTCGGCGTAGACTTAGTTTGAGCAGTTACCTATATTGTATGATACTTGGTTGGAGAGAACCTGTCTTATTTGAAAGGAGGTTTGACCATGGAAGATTATCACTGCGAATCCGTGTCCAATTACAATGGACTTAATGTAAGCAGTTGAAGTGGTGAGGGCCTGAAAAACGTGTAAAATGTTAATCACAGGACTCGTCTCACAAATTACGGTTATAATTGATAGAAAATGGAGGAATTATGACTGAACCAGGAAACAGAATTAACACAAAAAAGGATTTCATCCGAAGACTAACAGAAAGCGGCGCTCTCACATCTGACCAATGTGCTCATC
>DAOVXM010000150.1 GCA_030636125.1 Chloroflexota bacterium
GATAGGTGTTGATTGGGCTTAGTGGAGATCCTTTCTTGACAAGCGAGAGTGAGTCTGATACATTGTAATACTTGTCCTCTGGTAGGCTATAAAGGAAAACATGTGTCTGAAACCACACATATGTGGATGGAATTAACGTTCAAATTTCCCCAATATCTGAGGGCTGACAAATTACCAAAAATGAATCAAATGGAGGGTACTAATCCTAATGTATCAAATCGTCTTAGCTATACACAATACTGTTCGATGGGTTATATTGATTGCAGGTGCAATAGCAGTTATCAGGGCATATATGGGTTGGTTTGGCAAACGTGATTGGACAGAAACAGACCGCAAGATAGGCCTTCTCTTCACGATTTCCATAGACGTTCAATTATTGTTGGGCTTGTTGCTCTTTATTTTCCTGAGCCCCATCACGAAAGCTGCCTTCAGTGCTTTTGGGGATGTTATGGGTGATGCAGGATTGCGGTTTTTTACCCTCGAACATACCTTTTACATGCTGCTCGCAGTGGTCTTTGCTCATTTGGGGAGCATCTTGCCCAAGAAGGTGGAAGATGTTGTTGCGAAGCACCGACGTGCGGCGATCTGGTTCACTCTGGCTTTGTTGATCATTTTGTTGGGTATGCCCTGGATGCGCCCTCTCTTTCCATCTTTTTAAATTCTAAGAATTTATCCTGGCAGTACTGAGATTGCCATTGGACAGAGGAAAGATTTACGCCATATCCGCGGCCACCTTCGCGGTGGTCGCCTGGGGGGCGTCTTTTATCGCCACCAAGGTGGCGCTGAGGGATGTTTCACCGGTCACGGTGGTCTGGCTGCGGTTTGCGATGGGTGTGGTCATTTTGGGGGTTGCTGTGGTTGGGCGCAAGCAGTTTGCGTTACCGAAATTAAAAGAGTTAGGTTACTACGCCTTCCTGGGATTCCTGGGGATCACCTTCCACCAATGGTTGCAGTCGACCGGACTAGTGACTGCCCAGGCTTCAACAACGGCCTGGATCGTGGCAACCACACCAATCTTCATCGCTTTATTGGGATGGCTAGTGTTACGTGAGAAATTGGGCTGGTTGCAGGGATTAGGCATCTTCCTAGCAGCTATGGGTGTGTTGTTGGTGGTGAGTAATGGCGACCTTGTATCATTGGCGCAAGGTCGTTTTGGTACACCAGGCGATTTTCTCATCCTGATCAGCGCGGTGAATTGGGCGGTTTTTTCCGTGATCTCCCGGCGGGGACTAGAGGAGCATCCAGCAGCCAGGATGATGTTCTATGTGATGGCCTTTGGGTGGATTTTTACATCTTTGCTCTTCTTTACTGGACCAGGATTAACAGAGATAGGGCTGTTGACTACCACGGGCTGGCTGGGTATAGTTTTTTTGGGTGTGGCCTGTTCGGGACTGGCCTATATTTTCTGGTATGATGCGCTGGCGGTGCTACCTGCAGCCCAGGCAGGCGCTTTTTTATACATTGAACCGCTAGTGGCTGTTGTGGTGGCGGCGATACTACTAGGAGAGGCGATCACATTCGCATCAATAATTGGTGGGGCGATCATTTTATTGGGGGTTTGGCTGGTTAATAGAAATATCTAGTGGTACTGCTGTGATTGGATTAGTTGGCCTTTTAAAAATCTTTTCTCCAGCGCTAATGGGGACTTTGATGCGGTTCTCGAAGGGTGTGATCGGACACGACCAGGCATCGTTATATGCACAGTACGGGTTGTATGCGAGGTTGAAGTCTACCAGGAATTTGCCCTCACCCAGATCGTGGGGTTCCAGGTAACGACCAGCCCCATAAGTTTCTGTTCCTGCTAATGAATCGGCAAAGGGAAGGAAGAAATCGTGATGGCTGGCGTAGATAGTCAGTTCAGCTTCCTGACCCTCCACGTTAATTTTAAATTTGCCGTAGCGCGTATAAGTTTGCACCCCGCTGGTTGTGGTTTGCATTTCAAGTACATCTTTCTGAGGAAATTCTTCAATCATTAACTCTAAACGTAAATCAGGATTTTCGGGGTAATAATTTAGCCCTTTAAAATGATGCTTCTGTTCCGAAGTCAGTGGGCTTTGCGGGTGTGAACTGAAAAAGCGATCTTTTTCAGCTCGGAATGATTTGAGTTGATCCATAATGTTACTCCTAATTGCTTGGTGACCTAGTAAGAGGTGAACTGGTTGGGTTGTCCAAATTCATAGACGTTGGTTGATAGGATTGTCTTACTCAAGTTTTTAGGTAATTGGATTATGGATGAAAGGAGAACCAGATACAAGATGTTGAAACCCGGTGACACAGCCCCTGACATAATATTAAATACACTGGAGGATCAAAAATATCCACTGGCTAAAACATGGCAAAGTGGGCAGAACGTATTGCTAATATTTTTAAGGCACCTGGGTTGACTGCCATGTCGAGAGCATGTGGCACAGTTGTGCCAGCATTCCAATGAGTTTGAGGCGTTAAACACCAAGGTATTGGTGATTACATTTGGCTCCGTCTTGGGTGCTCAAACCTGGTTAAAGGAGACCTGTAGGACCTTTGAGTTATTACTCGATCGCGACCTTGCTGCTTATGAAGTATATGGTTTGGAACATTCTTTGCTACGTTCCTGGGGCATCAAAACCATGTTGACTTATGCGCGTTTGTTGTTGAAAGGCAGGAAGTGGCGTGGCATTCAAGGCGATAGTGGTCAACTCGGGGGTGATTTTATTGTCGATAAAAATGGAATCATCCAATTGGCTTATCGCAGTAATGACCCCACAGATCGTCCGCAGATAGATCAATTACTGAATGTCCTGAACGGAAGTACTCCAAACTAGTGTTGCGCGGCGAAAGTGACTCTATAGTTTGTAAATAATGGCGCAACACTTTAAACAGTTGGGCAGAAGACAGCAGAAACCACCGATGCATTTAGGCCCAACTACACTAGACAGGTGCACGTAAATGAATCGTCCATCTCGCCCATTATGGAAATTGTTGATTGTATTCTCAGAACCCGAACAGGCAGATGAATTAACTTGCGATGAGTGCTTTAATGTTCTTGAGCACCTGGCAGGAGAGGCTGTCAGGGGGCTGGATGTGCAACTTTTACAAGAGGCTGTTCAACTACATTTAGAGCATTGCCCAGACTGCCGTGAGCACCATTTGCATAGATTAGGGGAATTGGAAGCAAAATTATTTACCCGCAGGTAAATTTAATTTATGACAAAGAAAAAGACAACACGACAAATGAATTCAGGAATGAGTAAACAAAACACTCGGCGGATGCGCCAGGTACAACGTAAACAGGGACAACGTTCGCGTATGATTGGGATGGGTATCGTGGCGTTATTGATCATCGGGGCGTTTATTTTGTGGCCTCGCCCTAAGGCTCAGGAGGTTAACGCGGCACGCCTGGCAGACGATCCATCGATCGGGTCAGCAACAGCCCTAGTCACCATAGTGGAATATGCGGACTTCGGGTGTCCGGCTTGTCGTTCCTGGCATTACGCGGGTATCCGTGAACGAGTCATCGCTCAATATGGCGATCAGGTGCGTTTCATCTGGCGCGATTTTCCAGTGATCACAGCTCAATCACCGAAGGCAGCCGAAGCCGCACAATGCGCGTACGATCAGGGTCAATTCTGGGAGTATCACGATCTGTTATTTGATCATGCGCCTGTGCTCAGCGTCACCGCACTCAAGTCTTCCGCGGCGGAATTAGGATTGGATACGGATGTTTTTAATGTTTGTTTGGATTCTGGGCAGCATCGTGCTACTGTGGATCATGATTTAAGAGAGGCTCGCCGGCTTGGTCTACCCGGGACGCCGTCATTTGTCGTGAATGGTCAACGCCTGATTGGCCCCCCGACCTATGAAGTCCTCCAAAGCATGATTGATGAAGCTATAGATATTGGTGGATAATCAATTAATGATACACGTTTGAGAGGAGCAAATCATATACGGAGTGCCACATAGATCTTGGTTTTAAGTAGAAAAATTGGGGGGTTAGCAAATGAACAACTTGACCTAGCGGGGTATAATCATGGCAAAGATATAATTAAAATTTAACTGCTCAGGTAAGAGTCTTTGCGGAGAGAAATTCCGATTATAAAGGGGTTTGTGGGAGTGCACTCCCCCGAGCACACCCTTTTTTCGGCTCCCCCTGTCCTCGGCTGAGTATATACGTAAAAAAATTCAATTTGAGTTTTATGGAGGCCACCGGATGAAAATAGTCGGAGAATCCGTCAAGCGGATTGATGCTTTTGGCAAAGTCACAGGCAAGACACAGTATCCGGGAGATATAAATCTGCCGAACCAGGCATACATGAAAATCCTCTTCGCAAACCGCCCACATGCCATAATCAGGAAAATTGATACTAAAAAGGCTGAAGCTCTGGATGGGGTTATTGCGGTCTTTACGGCGAAAGATGTGCCTGTCAATGAATATGGATTGATCATGCCAGATCAACCCGTCTTGTGTGGTCCGGGTTCGAGCAAACCGTATGCAGATCGGGTGCGTTTTGTGGGAGATCAAGTGGCTCTAATTATTGCCGACAGTGAAACGTTCGCAGAAAAAGCACGTGATCTGATCGACGTTCAATACGAAGACCTACCGGTTATCACTGACCTGGAAGATGCAAGGGCATCAGATACCGACTTACTTCACCCAAACCTTGATTCGAATATCTTCTGCCATTATCGCATCAGGAAAGGCGTTTATGGAGACGAAGGTTCATCCGAGACTGCGTTCGCCCAAGCTGATGTAATTGTGGAAGGTGAGTACCGCACTCCAGCTCAAGAACATGCTTACTTGCAACCTGAAGCAGGCCTGGGCTATATTGACGAAGAAGGTCGTGTGACAATCCAGGTTGCAGGGCAATGGACGCATGAGGATCAAGAGCAGATCGCCCATGCGCTTGGATTACCTCTTGATCAGGTGCGAGTGATCTATCCAGCTATTGGTGGGGCTTTCGGAGGACGTGAAGATATGTCGGTGCAAATCGTCCTGGCATTGGCTGCCTGGCGATTACACCAGCGTGGGATCGACCGCCCTATAAAAATTATCTGGAGCCGCGAAGAGTCAATTATAGGTCACCATAAACGCCATCCATATATCATCTACACCAAGTGGGGAGCAACCAAAGAAGGCAAAGTTGTGGCTGCTGAAGTTGAGGTTATTGCTGATGGAGGGGCTTACGCCTATACTTCTACAAAAGTGCTCGGCAACGCTACGCTAATGTGCACAGGACCATATGAAATCCCAAATGTCAAGGTAGATTCATATGCGGTTTATACTAATAATATCCCCGGCGGGGCCTTCCGCGGATTTGGTGGACCTCAGGGTGCTTTTGCAGCCGAAACCCAAATGAATCGTTTGGCCGAAGAATTAGGTATGGATCCGATTGAAATCCGCAGGCGTAATGTGTTGCAGGAAGGTTCATTGCTTTCGGTGGGTACACCGCTGCCTAAAGGTGTCAGTATGCCCCAGGTTATTGATCAATGCGCACAGGACGCCGAGAATCTACAATCTGCGCTTATCCGCCAACCGGAAGATAGTCCACATTTACACCGTGGGTTTGGCTTTGCCTGTGCTTTTAAGAATGTGGGATTTTCGTTTGGTGCTCCAGAACAGTCCATGGCGACTGTAGAATTGCATGGTGGCGCCGAGATCGAGCGCGTGGTTGTTCATCACGCCGGGGCAGAGGTTGGACAAGGGACACACACTGTCATGGCACAGATGGCGGCCCAGGCTCTCGGAGTACCCTTGGAGATAGTGGAGATGGTTGTCTCCGATACGGCGAAAACCGATGACTCCGGTAGTGTCTCGGCTTCACGCATGACCTTTATGGCTGGCAACTCGATCAAGGGGGCTTGTGAAAAAGCTTTGGAGAGGTGGCAGGCTGAAGACCGCCCTGCAATAGCTACCTACCAATATCGTCCACCACCTACTACTCCTTATGATCCTCAGACAGGTAAATCTGAACCCAATTTTTCTTATGGTTATGTAGCCCAAGCTGTTACGGTGGAAGTGGACACTGAGACCGGACATATTCGTATCCTCGATATAGTTACTGCTGATGACGTGGGTAATGCAATTAATCCTCAGCAGGTACAAGGTCAGATTGAGGGCGCAGTAGTACAAGCTGCTGGTTATACTATATTGGAAAACTTTATCCAAAAAGACGGATATGTAGAAACACAACATCTCTCAACTTACTTGATCCCAACCATACAGGATGTGCCAGAGCGTGTGATATCCAAGATTCTTGAATATCCAGACCCCATTGGACCGTTTGGCGCACGTGGAATGGGTGAGATGCCATTTCTACCGGTGGCACCAGCAGTGATTGCAGCGGTGCATGATGCCACTGGAGTGTGGTTCCATGAATTCCCACTCACACCTGAGCGGATATTGCGTGGTTTAGGTAGACTCAAGTGATTGTCCTTATTCGTGGTGGTGGCGATTTAGCCAGCGGAGTAGCTGTAAGGTTGTACCGCGCCGGCTTGCGCGTAATTATCACTGAGTTACCTGAACCTCTGGCTGTACGTCGACTGGTTTCTTTTGCTGAGGCGGTTTATGCAGGAAAAATGGAGGTGGAAGGTGTTACAGCCCGCAGGGTTGCAGACCCCACTGAAACATATCACATAAACCAA
>DAOVXM010000064.1 GCA_030636125.1 Chloroflexota bacterium
AAGCGGAAGTCGATTTCATGCTGGCCTAATGCCACTTCATGATGGCCCATCTCTACTTCTAATCCCATCCCAAATAAGGCGTCCATCAATTCGGTTCGCACGCGCACCGCCTCATCGTTGGCTGAAAAGTCAAAGTAGCCTCCCACATCATGCGGGACAGGATGGATCATATCGGCACCATTTCGCCGGAATAGGAAAAATTCCGGCTCCGGACCAACATTGTAGGTCCAACCTCGCCCCTCGATCTTTTTTAATAAGCGCTTCAAATTACCGCGCGGATCGGCGGGAAATGGGGTGCCATCTGGTTGGAAAATATCGCAAAAAACACGCGCCCGACGCATATTTTCCGGTGTCCAGGGTAAAACCGCATAGGTATCAGGATCGATTACCAGGCGCATATCGCTTTCCTGGATGCGGGCAAAGCCCTCCACAGATGATCCATCAAACCAAACTCCCTCATCAAGAGCAACACCCAAACGTTGGGAGGGGATATCAACACTTTTTACGGCTCCGGTAACATCCGTGAATTGCAGAGAGATAAAATTGACATTATCTTCATTGACCCGGTATATCAATTCTTTTTTATCCATGTTTCCTCCTATAAAAGAGACGCCTCACATAGTGGGCGTCCGGTTTCGATTGTGGTGGTGATATTCGCTGATACACACCGCCATGAGTTACTTATCTTTTTTTGGTTCTTTTTTAGTTTCCTTTTCTGTCTTGCTCTCAGAAGTGCTCTCGCTTTCCTTCCCCTTCTCAGTGGACTTCTCCTCAGAACCCGACCGGCTGGCACCAGATGGAGAACGATGATCAGTAGAGTAAAAGCCTGACCCTTTAAATACGATCCCAACCGGCGTATACACCTTACGAAGAGCATCTTCATCACACTCTGGGCAGCGGGTCAGAGTTGCATCACTGAAACGTTGCTGGCGGTCAAACTGTACCCCACAATGCTCGCAACGATAAGTGTAAATTGGCATAGAAAAACCTCAGCCTTCAAAATAACAAATAACCTTTTAACAGCACGCGATTATAGCGCGCCAGAGAGAGCTTGACAAGGTCTGTATCACTGTCTAGGAATTAACTCAATCAACACCCCCATGATCATTATACGTAGTAATAATTTTTACAAACCGGACCTTCGCGTCGGCGTCAAGGTTGGTGTAGGAGTGCGAGTGGGCGTTGGGGTAGTTGTGGGGGTTTTCGTATTAGTCGGCTTGAGAGTTGGCGTGGGCGTCAGCGTGGAGGTCGGTGTAGGCGCGGTCAGCTCCTCGAGACGCTCCTCGGCCATTTCTAACCAAACCTTCTTAACAGAAACTTTTGGTAAAGCCAGTAACGCTTTCCAATCCGTTATGGCAGTAGATTTGCGGCCCAATCCTTCCGCAGCCTGTGCGCGCACAAAATACACCGCCGCCCAGTCCTCATCGCTTTCGGCCAGATTCTCGCTGCCATTGATTTGAGCAAATCCATCTTCCGTCCGCTCCGCGGCGATTAAACCACGCCCCATCAACAAACTGATTTGCAAAGACTTCATTTCTAACTTCCGAGCTAAATAGAACTCGTTGACCGCCTCCTGTCCTTCACCCAAGGCTAAATAGGTTATCCCACGATAGATATGGATCTCAGGGAGCTGGTCATCTAATTCAAAAGCCTGATCAAAAGCATCTAAAGCCGCCTCATAATCCTGATCCCCCTCAGCTTGCGCGAAGTCGGAATAGCCTTGTTCAGGTGCCATTATTTCGGCATAAGCCTGACCTAATGCCATCCATCCGAGCGGGTCATTCTCAGCATATTGCACATAGGTCTCTAATACTTCAAGTGCATCAGCAAACTCGCCATGAGCAAGCGAGGCCTGCCCCAGGACCAGGTAGACCGGCAGCAGAGTGATATCCAAATTATAAGCTTCCCGGGCAGCCTCCAGAGCTTCCTGATCATCACCCGCATGCAGAGCGATATTGGCACGATACACATAAATCAAGGGAGATTCAGGTATTAACTCTTCAGCAATATCCAAATACTCTGAGGCAGCTTCATTCTCATCCTGGGCCAGGTGATAAACCACCAGATCGAGATAAGCCTCAAACAGGTTTGGATCGTAGTCAATGACCTGTGCCAAATCCTCGCTGACATCATAGTTGGGCTCCAGGGCTGATATGACCCGGGAACGACCCAGGTAAGCCGGCGCAAAGGAAACATTTACGTTAAGAGCCTGGTCATACGCTGCTAAGGCACTTTCATAATCCCCCTTTAGCCGGTTAATCTCACCCACATAATAGTGCAAGTCAGCTGCCTTGGGCTCATTGCGAATGGCATCTTTAAAGAAACCTTCGGCCGCGCTCAAATCCCCGCGCTCGTAGGCGCGCTGCCCAAGTCGGTAGGATTCGCTGATCGGGTGGGGAGTATCGACATAAAGCGGTGTGGGCGTGTAATCCACGCCTAGCGACAGCCGTAATGACTGCGGTCCTTCAAATGTAGGGGTTGGCGTTCTTTTTACGGACAGTGTGCTCGGTATGGACGTCGGTGTAGGGGTAAATGTGGTCGGTGGGCCAGGCGTTTTCGTTGGGCGTAGCGCCAGTTGAGCGGACCCCCTTCGCCCAAATCCAAATATTCCACCCAAGATCAGCCCAATTACGATGATCCCTACCCCGACAGGGATGACGATACGCAAGACAGGGTTGGCCCAAATTCCTTGGTCACCTGGTACGGATTGTTCTTCTAGTTCGGATTGCCAATCTCGCCGTATAGGAGGTGCTGGGGTGACCGAGTCATCCGCAGGCACAGCCCCAATCATGATCAGCCCCTGCCTTGCGGTGCTATTCTCGGGATCTAAGTGTAATACTTGTTGCAGGCAGTAGATTTGTTCTTTCGCCGATTCCACCACTGAACTCATCCACAACCAATACTCCGGGTTGGACTGATCAGCTCTAAGCAAACGCGTTAACAGGTCTCGCGCCCTAACACGCTGACCTTGACGGACGGCCTTTTTTGCCTTCTTCAGCATCACATCATCAGACATAACCTGTCCCTCTTATGGAGGAGTTTAGCATAGGCTCACCAGGCCGACAAGGAAATGCAGCTTCACAAGATTGATAGGCATAAAGTCCGTAAGATCAACAACGATAGATTGAGTTCGAATATTTGGAAGTCTCCCCAAGGAGTGTTGCTGGAAGCAGGACGACTAGTGTTGCGCGGCGAAAGTGACTCGATAGTTTGGTAACAATGGCGCAACACTAATTTTATACTGCAGGGATTGTCGAAAAAACGGAATAGTGGAATTAAACTCCGCGTACTTTGTGCCTTTGCGGTGAAAATCCCTGGATACTACTGATTAAGGAAGACTACAGAATATTTTAAGGAAGCGTAATTGCCGGGATAGGCACACCGTCCACAGTGGGTGCGGGATCAAAACCCAGCATATGTGCAATAGTTGGGGCATAATCCAACACGCTTACCGGAGGGATGACTTCCCCGCCAGGGGGCACACCAAAACCCCCCGATATGAAAATAGTGTACATTTCGGGCAGGCTGCTGTCATAACCATGTTGGCCATAAAATCTAGCCGGAGCGAAGACATCATCCCTACCACGCCAGTCGTCCAAGTTATAGCCAGGTTCAGCCTGCACAAAAATATCACCTGAATTGGGATGATCCAAACCAATGTCAGCGATTTCATCCTTGGTTAACACACGCTGGAACACAAGTTTACCACTGGAAGGATCAACCAGAAAGCTAAGCAAATCGACGATCTGTGCCTGCACGACCTGGTACTCCTCTGCGGAAACAATACCCTTCTTCTCGCGGCCGAGCAGGTTGATATAAATGTGCGCAGCTCCACCAGATGCCACCGCGAATGCTCGAGAGTCTTCCACCACCACATAGTTCCTCTCATCCAGAACCAACAGGCCGGCCTGCTCCAAGACCGTGTTTATATAGATGCTAGTGTGGATCGGTGCCATACCATGATCTCCCACCAACATAACAGTGCTGGTCTCCAAGTCTACAACCTCGAGCATGCTGCCCAAAGCCTGGTCCGATATTCGAGCTGCTCGCCGGTAATAAGCATCAAAAGCCTGGGCTCGCTCTGGTGAGTAGTCTGGTTGAAGCGAGTTTTGCAGGTAAAAAGCGTGCCCTGCCGCGTCAAATGTGTTTTGCCAGGTAAAGAGCAAATCGGGCCGGTAGGTCTCATAGACCCAAGCGGTAACCTCTGCCATCCAATATGCGCCACGCTCCAATAAATACAAATAATCCTCATAGGTAATCCAGTCGTGCTCGAGCGCATACGAGTCGGCGCCAGCCCGGAAAAAGCCAAACTCGTGGTTAAGATTTTCCAAGAGCGAGCGCGGCGAGGCAGTATTGTGGTACACACCGGTATGATAAAAAGTTACCTGCTCCGCACCGATCTCTTGAATCAAAAAATCTGCGCCGGCGTAGACGCTCGGCAAGATAACTAGCTCCCCCCACTCGCCCTCCCCCAACCCAGGAGAATTCTTCTCGACCCGGCGGGTTGTGTTGATCGAGACAGTATCGTAATTCTTGATTTCATCATCTGTAGAATCGATCACCAGCAGATAGATATGCACAACCTGGGGGATCTGATAATCGGCTTCCAACAGAGGGCTGTATGAGTTGGGGGCATCTGACCAAGCTTGAGCAGGTGAGAGGGATACCGTCTCCTGACGCGAGTAGGCATCGCGGACACCATAACCGATGGTGTAATCGGCGGTTTGGCCTGGATGGTCTGGGGAGGCGCCAATGGAAAAGACCGCGGCTGTCTTCAGCCCTGCACGCGAAGCTGTAACCCATACCGGTTCAGCTTGATCCATGACTTCATCAAATCCTCGCCTGTACCAGTAAAAGCTGTCGTTGGAATTATGGTATTTGTTAGAAACAATACCCGTGTGCATTGGCAGCGAACCGGACGCGAGGCTGTTTTGAGCTGCAGCGGTGAGTGATGGGTCCACAGATTGAGCAAAATCGGCGCGCAATCCTCTTCGAGCCAGGGCATCAAAATTCTGCAGCTCGCCTTCAGCCATGAGCTCATAAACTTTACCAGCCGGTGCCCCATCCCAGGAAATGAGAAGTACAGGGTGGCTGACCACCGGCGTTGGTTCAATTACAGCGGTTGGGGATGCTTCTGGAGAAGGTGGAATTGTGGAAGTGGGGCTGGATGGAATTTCGCTGGGGAGCGGCGAGTTGGTTGGCGCAGCGATCTCTTCACCGCCAGCTGAGCAGGCTACCAGCACGAAACCAATGAACAGAATCAATATTAATGTGGGAACACCTCTAGCATGCATCATCCTCCCTCCCAATAAATAAAATGGACGACCCGCAGGCCGTCCATTGTTTTTTAGATTCCCACCGCCAATAATGGCACCGGCGTAAAAACCAGGATGAAGATCACCAAGCCTACGACAGCAACAGCCTGCCGGTTCGGATCTAAAGTGGTGATCTGGTCGAGCGGATCAGCGTGAAAGCGCCCAAGCAGCAAGATCAGAAAAGCCCACAACCACCAACCCGGCCACACAAATCCCAACAAAGCCAATGCTACCAAGATAATGGGTAATAGCAATTTAGCGCGGCTCCCAACCAATGAGTACAGTACATGACCACCATCCAACTGCCCCGCAGGGATCAAGTTCAATGCGGTCACCAGTAAACCTGCCCATCCCGCCCATGCTACCGGTGATAGCATCACATCCACGCCTCCCAGAGGGAGCGGTTGACCCGTGAAGAAATAACGTACCCAATATTCTACAGCAGATAAACTCCCATAGCTTCCCGGTGATGGCAGCAACTGACCGAAGATCACATATTTTGAAAACAGGTATAAGAGCGAATTCCCTTCAATCTGCAAGCCCTGCCCAGGAGACAAGATTGTAGGTATTTGGCTAACCTCCGATAGGGATAAACCCAGCAACAGAACAGGGATAGCAACCACCAACCCAGCAATGGGTCCGGCAATACCGATATCCAGCAAAATGCGCTTATTCCTGGGTGGCTCTTTCAACTGAATGAAAGCGCCCATCGTGCCAAAGGCGCTGAAGGGAAACGGGATGAAATAAGGTAAAGTGACATGGGTGCGGTGGTAGCGTCCGGCCAGGTAATGACCAAACTCATGAGCCAGCAAGATCGCTAATAGGCTGATGGTAAAAGCCAGGCCACCCCCAATACTGTCTCGCACATAAGGCAGAAGTTCTTGAAAACCAGGGTTGGGTGGTCCCTGGTACACACCACCCAAGGTATAGTACACAGCCGCAAGAAATACGCTGATCAAGGTGAGGATGAATAAGACGATATTCACCCATACTTTTGAGGGATTCGGTTGAACAACGCCGGAGAGCAAAAGGATAACGTGCTGGTCCTTTTCTTGCCGGAAAAGTGGGGTAATTTCCAGGGAGCGTAAGGCCGCAGCTAACTGGTCATAAGCCGCAGCGGTATCATCGCCGATCAATTGGCCACGATAGCGCACGAGATACTTATTCTTGGGATCGCCACGGGTGACGTCATCAACTTTCATGACCCGAGATACGATCGCTGTCAGGTTGTCAAATTCGGAAGGATACATGTATTATTGATGCTCAGCTATTTACCGGATAAATACCAACGAATAGGCGGGAGTGGATGGGAGTCGAACCCACCGCGGCCCGCAACGCGACCCGCCACCGGTTTTGAAGACCGGGGAGCCCACCGGGACCCAACCACTCCCATGGGAGAAAAGCACTGGGATTATATCAGAAATGCGCGTCCTCAAAGACTACCTCAAAGAAAAGGGATAGAAATTATTAACATCCTAGGGGTCATCATTTCTTCGATGGATCCAATAAATTGAATCTTGACATTACACGAAATTTCATGTAATTTATAATTGACCAACCAGTCAGTTTAACTCTGGATTAACTTGGAGTTGTCATGAGCCCACGCCCCGATGTTAGCGAAGAGCGTAGAAACCAAATATTGGAAGCCGCTGCTTTGGTCTTTGCCAGGTCAGGATTTTCAAAGGCGCGTATGGATGACATTGCCGCCGAATGCGGCCTGAGCAAAGGCACTCTATATTGGTACTTTAACAGCAAAGACGAAATCATCCTGGCCATACTGGATCGGCTGTTTGAACGCGAGTTAGCAGACCTGCATACACTGCAAGAATCCGGTAGGACCGCGACAGAATGCTTGTTGGAATACACAGAAATTGCCATTTTAGATATGACACACCTGTTGCAACTGATGCCGATTGCTTACGAGTACCTGGCGCTAGCATTCCGAAACGAAGCGGTCCTACAAGCACTGAAAAGATATTCCCGGTCTTACTTCGAGCTGATCATACCGATTATCCAGCAAGGCATAGATAATGGTGAATTCCGTCAGGTTGATCCTCAAGATGTCGCCATTGCAGTAGGCGCAATTTTCGAAGGCACAGCTCTGCTTTGGGTATATGACTCTGAAACAATCCAAATCGAGAAACATATTCGGAGCAGCATCAATCTACTCCTCGATGGATTACAGGCATAAACGGAGCTATCTCTAATGGCGACCGTCTTTATGAAATGGCTGGAAACCAGCCCCAAAGATTATGACCGGGGGATCCAGTTACTTACGCTTGGTCGGATCACCACGCTCAAGGAGACCATCGTTAACGAATATATCCTCCCGGATATGCATGTCCTGGAGATTGGCTGCGGTACCGGAACGTTGACAGCCATGATAGCCGAAAAAGGCGCAGTTGTAACCGCCATCGATGCTTCCCCCATGATGTTTGCCGAAGCCCAAAAGAAGATTTCCACCTGGAACCTGGAGGAGCGCGTCACCCTAAAATTTATGGATGCCACGCTGCTAGGCGAGACCTTCCCGCCAGACTCTTTTGACCTGATCATCTCAACCCTGGTTTTCAGCGAATTACCGTCCAACCAACAAAGCTATGTTTTGGAAGCCTGCCTTAACTTGCTGGCCCCAGGAGGGCACCTGCTGATCGCGGACGAGGTGATACCCTCGCGTCTGTTACAGCGTCTCCTATATACTTTGATTCGTTGGCCATTAGTTCTAATCACGTGGTTACTGACACGGACCACCACCCATGCCTTACGCGGCTTCGACAAGCTATTAACGAATTGCGGTTTCCACGCTCATTTTGCACAAACCTACCTGGGTGGCAGCCTTGTGCTCTATGAAGCAATTGCACTTGATGAAACAGAAAGTGCCCCCACGCCTCTGACATATCCTCGTATACACCACCAAGTCACTCTGCGCACCATGTTCATTGATCTCTGGGAGCTATTCTTCCGTATAATTCCACCCTACCCTAAAGTGCGTACAGGGCTTTATCGTGTCGGTGAGCCTGATGCTAAATCGCCTGTACTGGTGACGGGCAACTTCGACCTGACAGTGCGCCGCCTGGTGCGAGCTATCGATAACCAGGTGGATGTATGGCTCCTGGTAGCAGACTCGGGAGGCATTAATGTTTGGTGCGCGGCCGGGGGTGGTTACTTCACCGCTGAAAAAGTGATCGCGGCGGTGAAGTCATCTCACCTGGATGAGGTCGTACACCACCGCGCCTTGATTCTGCCCCAATTATGCTCCAATGGCGTGGACGGCTGGCGGGTACGCCAGGAGACGGGTTGGGGCGTGCACTGGGGCCCCCCACGTGCCGCCGATATCCCCGCTTACCTTGCCACAAAACGCAAAAAAACAGACGCCATGCGTTGGGTGCGCTTCCCACTTAAAGACCGGCTCGAGATGGTCACTGTCACGCTTGGATTCTATGCACTGTTGATCTTGATCCCTGTCTTCATCTTCTGGCGAGATCTCTTCTGGCCAATTACAGCCAGCTTATTTGGTCTATCCTATTTCTACGCGGTCGTACACCCTTGGCTGCCAGGTAGAGATGGTATGGTAAAAAGCATCCCCTTGACACTTATCGCTATCACAGGATTGATCGTATATACCACACTCTGGGAGCCCATGCCAGCGATAAGCTTGTTCAATTGGGTCCTTGGACTGACTGCTCTTTCGGTGTTCACCGCTGGTGAAATGCAAGGTATGTCACCTTTGATGCGCGGCGAACAGGCGAACTGGGGCTGGGAAGCTGTTATCGGCTTGACACTTGGGCTGATCTATTGGCTGGTGCCTATGGCAATTGGTTGGAGATAAATGCATGAGCACAAAGCCCGGAATATGGTCATCCTTGCTCGAACACGTTGAGTTAGCAAAATCACTCAGAAAGCTGGAGATTCACTTTGACGCGGAAAAATGCACTGGCGTGTGGCAATGCTACGAAGTTTGCCCAATAGGCTGCTGGACTCCCGATCCCAAACAGCGTAAAGTCATTTTTCACAACCCTGAACTATGTATCGCCTGCGGAGCGTGTGCACTGCAATGCCCCGAGAAAGCAATCTTGCTGAAGGTGCCCAATGCCTG
>DAOVXM010000460.1 GCA_030636125.1 Chloroflexota bacterium
ACATCAGCGTACCCTCACCTAAGCGGTGCAGCAACCGTGTCGAGCCCTCAATATCTGTGAAGAGGAAGGTGACCGTGCCGCTGGGAAATGTGATTGGTTCCATTTTACAAATCCTTTGTATCGTTACTTAGTGCCAGTTCAATGGCTTGCTCCAGCGTCAGCGCGCTGCCCTCTGCGTTTGCGGTTTGGTAATCGATTTCGTTAAGTGCCTCCTGCGCCTGCTCTGGATGCGGCTTGAGCTTTGTCGTGTCAACTGCCATATCAATCGGAGGTTGCGAAATACCTGTTGATGAGCGGATAGCCTCGCTGGCGGCGAAGAGCCGGACTGCTCTGGAATAATCCTCCTGCAAGATTGCTACTCTCGCCAAACCATCCAGATTGGGGGATATTCCCTCGCGATGATCGGTTTTTTGGTTTAATTTGAGACTATTAATAAATTGTCCCTGTGCTGAGGGCAGATCACCCTGCTCCAGGTCGCAAAGCCCGAGCAACCAGTGCTGGTGAGCTTGACATAGGACGTGACCGATTTTCACACAAATTTCCATCCCGTCCCGTGCTAAGCGGCGTGCACGTGGATAGTCTCCCTGGTCGATAGCTACCCTGGCAAGACCGAGCAGTGTTTCCGAAGTGCATCTCTTATCACCGATTTCTTGGAAGGCTGATAAGGCATCTTTACAAAGTGTAACCGCTTGGTTTAGATCACCTTGACAACGTGCCACTTCAGCCAGGCAGCGGAGTTGAGTTGCAACGCCATGGGTGTCTTTCAGTTCCCGGTATAATTCCAGGCTCTCATTCAAATGGGTTAAGGCCCCTTCGCAATCGCCCTCCCGCAAGGCTAAATCACCTATATTCCATAAGGCACCTGCGATCTCGCGTTTATCCCCAATCTGGCTAAAGAGGTCCAGGCTTTCGGAGTAAAACGCGCTCGCGCGTTCGAAGTCAAAACGTGAGGCGGCTTGTTCAGCCAATGGACCTAATGCCTGGGCTACACCGCGAGTGTCACCTACTTCCCGCCAGAGCTGGAGACTCTCAGAAAGGTATGCTTCTACCTGTTCATGCGGGGATTTGTTAAAGTCGTGAATGAACCCAAGACGTCCCAACGCTTCAGCCGTTCCCTGCTTGTAGTCCAATTGGCGAGAGATGGTTAATGCCTGCTCGTGTAATAATTGCGCTTCTTGCATATCGGTTTGCCGGTACGCCAGGCACCCACCAGTATTTAGTGCGTCTGCCCTGGTTTTTGTTTCGACCTGCCCGAACGCTAGTGCCCGCTCTATCCATCTGCGACCCTCGCCCACATAACCACGCGTATCCCAGAACAGGTACAAACAACTGACCATCTTTAAGGCCATTTCGGCTTCGTTGGTGTAAAGGTCGTTCCCTTTTTCCGCCCGGTAAAGCAGCCAGGATAATGCTGCTCGCAGGTTATAGTGCTCATCGTCCAGTCTATCCATCCAGGCGGCCTGGTGCGGTCCAGTCAGCATGGATTTGGCTTCAAGCGCTAATTTATAACAATAGCGACTGTTCCTGTCCCGAGCAACATCATTTTCTCCACATTCATTCAGTTTTTTAGTACCGAACTTTCGGATGCTCTCCAGCATGCTGAAGCGTTGTTCCTCAACCAATCCGTCCACCTGGCGAAGCAGGCTCTTGTCCAATAAAGAAGCGATATTATCTAAAACATCCAATGCGAGATAGGGAACACCAGGTGAGGTGGATCTGTATTCAGAATCACAACATACCGCCCCTGCTGCGTCCAGATTGAAACCACCAGCAAAAACTGACAGACAGCGGAACAACCATTGTTCAGATTGTGTTAGAAGCTGATAACTCCAGTCGATGGTGGCTTGCAAGGCGTGGTGTCGCTCAGGAGCGTCCCTGGCGCCGCCGCTTAGAAGCCGTAATGTGAGACCTCCTCCCGCATCGGTGAGTAGTTTCAGCATATCCCTTGGAGGAAGCAGCTTAACACGCGCAGCAGCTAACTCAATGGCAAGGGGAAGCCCCTCCAAGCGTGCACATATTTCAGCGACTGTGCCAACATTGTCATCCGTCAATTCGAAGCTTGGCTTTACCGCCGCAGCTCGTTGGGTAAATAATTCGATAGCCGGGTTTTCTGTCAGGATTGTCCTTACTGGCAGCTGGCTTATATCGGGAGAACGCAAGGGCGGTACATTAAATTCTTGTTCTCCTCGTAGATGGAGGATTTCCCGGCTGGCGACAATGATTGTTAGGCAAGCACAATTGGTTAGCAATTCGGCAATAATGGTAGCAGAAGGGATTACCTGCTCGAAGTTATCCAGCAAGAGGAGCAATCGTTTGGATCCAATATTCTCAATTAAGACTTGGATGAGTGGTTCGATACCGTCGTCACGAATACCAAGAGTTTGGGCTATGGTTGGTGTAACCAGTTCAGGTTCCAAAACCGGTGCTAAAGGTACAAAATATATTCCATCGGGGAATTCATGGCTTATTTCTGCTGCAAGTTGCAAGGCCAAGCGAGTTTTACCTATCCCGCCAGGTCCAGTCAAGGTGAGCAAACGAACCTCTGGCTGCTTAAGTAGTTCTTGGGTAGTGGCCAATTCGTCTTCACGCCCAATGAGTGGTGTGAGTTGAATGGGGAGGTTGTGCTGGTGAGCATCCAGTGATTTAATTGGCGGAAATTCAGTCTGCATACCCTTAATGAGAAGTTGATAAATAGGCTCAGGGCGCTGTAAATCCTTGAGCTGATGTTCACCCAGATTTCGCAAGTATACGTCCTCAGGTAGAGCATCCCGGACGAGAGCGAAAACCGTCTCAGAGAGTAGCACCTGACCGCCATGCCCGGCATGAGCGATGCGCGCGGCACGGTGCACATCAACGCCAACATAGCCCGTGGATGTAGCCTGAGGTTGATCAGTGTGCAGGCCCATTCTTACACGTACTGTCTCTCCCTCTGTCCATGGAAACTCGGACAAGGCGCGTTGGGCTTCTACGCTTGCGGTTACGGCATCCGTTGCGCGCTGGAAGGCAACGAAGAAGGCGTCACCCTGGGTGTCAACTTCGTATCCATCCCATTTCTCGAAAGCGGTACGCAGGATTTTCCGCTGCTCACCCAGTACCCCCGCGTACCGATCTCCCAACCGATGCAGTAACTGGGTCGATCCCTCAATGTCGGTGAA
>DAOVXM010000165.1 GCA_030636125.1 Chloroflexota bacterium
CAATAGCTAAAGCTCGCCAGTTGGATTTACTCGCTCCCGATACGCCCAATCTCGATCTCTAAGTGGATTATCAAATGAAACTTAATGTCCGTTTCTTTTAATATTGAAGAAGAATACCGAAAAACAGGTGTGCGTGGGGGGGTACGGTCACTCACTTAACCTTGTAAACTGTTGAAAAGGTTAAAATTTTCTTATACAAGAGGGGCCAAATAGACCTATTTTTATCATAATTTTTCGGTTAAAATACCAATATGGCGAACAGCGGACTCTCTCGTCGAGGATTTATCAAGATCGGAGGCCTGGCTTTAGGCAGTCTAGCCTTCGGCCCCGTATTCCCACGTCAAGAAGAGCGAGACTTGGGGAAAATCGCCCGCGTGACCATTGATGAGATTGATTTGTACAGCAGGCCGCGTGATGATAGCTCTATCATCGGCAAGCGTTACCGCGACCAGTTGGTACATATCTATGAGGATGTCATCTCCCCGGACGGACCTGCCTATAACCCCCTCTGGTACCGCGTATGGGGGGGGTACTTACATAGCGCTTATATTCAAGAAGTGAAAGTACAGCACAACCAGCCCGTTAGCAAATTACCGGATGGTGGGCAACTATGCGAGGTCACTGTGCCGTATACCATAGCCTATCAATATTCACCCTGGGAAGACTGGCACCCCTGGGAAGGCACCCCCCTCTACTACTCGACCACGCACTGGATCACGGATATCGATGAAGGTCCCGACGGGAAACCCTGGTACCAACTTACCTCCGAGATCGATGCCAGCTTGAAATATTTCATCCCCACTGGACATGTGCGTCCCATTCCTGATGATGAGATCGCCCCAATATCGCCTGATGTGCCACCCGAACACAAGCGTATCGAGGTCTCAATTGCTCGCCAGACTCTAGTTGCCTACGAATATGACAAAGTTGTGCTCAACACCAAAATCTCCTCAGGCATACCCAGCAGACTGCCCACCCCTAACAGCCTGCCAACTGCAACGCCTCAAGGGAGCTTCAGGATCTACTCCAAAATGCCTAATAAGCATATGGGCAGGGTGAGCGGCAATCCTGATGCCGACAACGGAGATAGTTTTTCCTTGCCTGGTGTGCCGTGGACATCTTTCTTCAAATTCCCTGGTGGCTATGCCTTCCATGGTACCTACTGGCACAATAATTTTGGTGTGCAAATGAGTCACGGATGTGTTAACATGCGCAACGAAGATGCCAAGTGGCTATTCTGTTGGTGCACACCCACCTTTAAGACCCCCATTGAGACCAATGCCGACTGGGAACGCAGAGGCAACGGCACGCAAGTCGAAATTATTTAATAGGGGGAATCGAGCTAATAATCACACACAGCTCAAAACCTCACGACGCGGCTTTTTAAAATTCAGTGGAATAATCCTCAGCTCCCTGGTGACCAAGCCGGGGCTTTTTCATCTGCCTCCCCCAGACGAAGAACTTATCAACCCGATTGGCAAAGCTCGCGTTGCCACAAACGCTATTTATCGTTACCAAGAACCCTCTTTTCAGAGCAAACGACTGGGGATGATCACACGTGATGAGATTGTAAATATCTATGAAGAAGTTTTCTCTTCTGATGGGCCTTCTCATAATCCGCGCTGGTATCACCTTGCGGACTGCTACGTTCACAGTGGCTACCTGCAGCGCGTAGAGGGTGCCTTCCTTAATAGCACACAGGTCAAACACCTACCTAAAGGTGGGCGGCTTGGCGAGATCACCGTGCCTATTTCTTTATCTTACCGTTGGAGGCGTGTAAGTGGTTGGGAACCACTTTATCGGCTCTATTACCAATCTCTCCACTGGGTAACGGATATTGAAGGTGGACCAGATGGGCATCCCTGGTACCAACTGACCGACGACCTGCTCCACATTCATTACCATGTCCCGGTTAAGCATGTCCGCCTTCTCCCCCTAGCAGATTTTAGGCCAATATCTCCTAAAACACATCCAGAAGAAAAACGCATCGAGGTCTCTATCGAGGACCAATTGCTTCTTGCTTATGAAGGTGATCTAAAAGTTTTCAGTACAAAGGTATCCACGGGCATCCCGAGTAAAGGGACCTCACCAAACGGTATCCCCACTGATACCCCCCTAGGACGTTTTAGAGTGCAATCAAAAATGCCTTGCCGGCATATGGGTGATGGCGAAATAACCAACGATATCGAGGCCTATGAACTCATCGGCGTACCTTGGGTGACCTACTTCCACAAAACGGGCGCGGCCTTTCACGGCACTTACTGGCATAATAACTTTGGACGCAAGATGAGCCACGGTTGTGTTAATATGGAGATTGAGGGGGCAAAATGGCTTTACCGCTGGACGACACCTGTCGCGAATTCTCGAGACTGGTACCGCCGTGGGTTGGGCACGCTGGTCATCATTTCTTGAGCTTTGCTCAGCAACCGTATCATTTACCCCTGTCCACCATCCGTAGAACTGAGCAGTTCCTGCAAAGCTTCTTGCTGATCTGTGGTAAGTCCCAGGTTCTCCAAGGTTGAGGTTTCACCTGCGACAATACGCCTGCCCAAACCGGAATGTCGCCACATTTTAAGGTCCTCTTCCTGAGGGGATCCGATCACATCCTCCCTGACGATACGACCATCCGCCATAACCAATACCCGCCTGGTCTGGCGAGCCACAGCCGGATCGTGGGTTACTACCAGGAAAGTTGTGCCTTGGCTTTCGTTCAGATCATGCAACAGCTTTAATAACTCCTGACCTGCGCTGGTATCCAAACTACCAGTCGGTTCATCTGCCAGGACCAAGGGTGGATTGTTGGCCAAGGACCGGGCTACAGCAACCCGCTGACGTTGACCTCCAGAGAGCTGGCTTGGCAAGTGATCCATCCTGTCAGGCAAACCCACCAGTTCCAGTAATTCCTCCGCGCGTTTCCGCCGGGCACGCGACCCCACATGCCCCATCATGGGGACTTCTACATTCTCGCGAGCGTTGAGCGTGGGCAAAAGGTTATGAAGCTGGAACATAAAACCGACTGTTTTAGCCCGGAACCTATCTTTATCGCGGATTTTTGCCAGGTCTTGACCATTAACAAACACCTGCCCACTGGTGGGGCGATCTAGCGCACCGACCATATTGAGCAATGTGCTCTTACCGCTGCCGCTGGGTCCCATAACAGTAACCAACTCGCCAGCCTCGATCTTCATGTTCACGCCATCCAGGGCTCGGATTTCTTCACCATCTCCATAAACCCGGGTTAGGTCTTTTGTCTCAACAATCAAGCTCGGCGTAGTACTCATAACCTCACTCCACTTCGACATCTACAAAGGCGGTCATACCCCAGCGCAGTTTCTCCGGGATTTCATCTAATAAGACCACCACGGTATAGTTAACGCCTGATCCCTCAGCAGCTTTCTGAGCTACTCGTATCACCTTTCCTTCCACCACTACATCCGGTAAGGCGTCAAAGTTCACAATGGCTGTATCCCCAATCTCAATCCGGGCTACATCAATTTCATTCAAATCAGTCGTCTCTACGCGCAAGTTTTCCAGATCAGCTAACAATAAAATGGGCTGGCCTGGGGCGATCCACTCGCTTTCTTTGACAAACAGCTCACTCACCGTACCATCAAAGGGGGCATTCAACTCAAGATCATCTAAGGCTTTTACAGTCGCGTTCAACTGCACTTCCGCATTTTGGACGCGCTCTTCAGCGAGCTTGACATCATCAGGATCTGGACCATTTTTATAGATTTCGTAGTCACGCTGAGCTACGGCCAGTTGTTCTTGTGCCAACAGCAGGTCAGCCTCTGCTTCAGCAATGTCCAACTCGCTAGCCTCACCTGACAGGTTGTTCAATCGCCGAACTGTACCATCATACAGTTTCTGAGCTTCGGCTAATTGGCTAAACAACGCCGCGCGAGTTTTATTACTCTCGGGCTTCTTCTCATAGGGTTCGAAATCTTCGCGGGTATCATCCAGTCTGATTTTGGCCAGCAGCAGGTTGGCTTTAGCCTGGTCGATATCAACTTTTGGAGCAGGCGATTGCAGGTTAACCAGATACTGCTCAGCGTCTTCAACCTCTTGCTGCGCGATAATCATCGCTTGATGCGCCTGGGCAGCCAGCAATTCTGTATCTTTATAGAGTGCTTCCAGTGCATGTTCTGCAGAAGCTAATTCAAAATTAGCTGCAGATATGGCTGCTTCCAGTGCCTCTTGACCCTCCAAGCGCACCATGGTCTCACCCAGGCTAACCATCTGATCTTCTTCAACAGCCACTTCTGTGACTACCCCAGATCCAGTCATGCTGAGCCGGGCCCATTGCTCTGGTACCACCACGCCAGTCGCACTCACAATAGGAACAAAATCATCGACTGGCTCCGGCACCGGTGTTGGGGTTTCCCCTCCCGGAAACGCGCTGCATCCGACTATCAAAAGAACGAATGGGATTATCCAAAATATTCTTACACTTTTTCCTAGCTTCATAAACTCTTCTCCTAAATATTACATTTTAACTTAACTAAGTGTAGGGAGACCTCTCTACAACTTGATTAACGTATTAACTACTCAGATTCACTCATAACGCAGCGCCTCAACTGGCTGCATGCGAGTAGCCCGGTAACCGGGATATAGACCGCCTAATAATCCTAATAAAAGAGCAATTATCATTGTACGGGCGATGGCACTCCATTCAAATAATGGCTCGATCATCACTCCTATGGTCGGTTCTTTTGTGATCAAAAACACCAGGCCTAAGGCGAACACTACTCCAGCAATGCCACCTAGCACTCCTAACCAAAGGGCTTCGCGCAAGACCATCCCCAAGATGGCTCTTCGTCTCCATCCGAGAGACCTGAGTACCCCAATCTCCCGGGTACGCTCAAAGACTGCCATTAACATCGTATTTAACACACCCACGCCTCCTACAAAGAGAGCCATGAAGGATATACCGCTTATCATAGCGTCCGAGCTTTGAAAATCCGGCATTTGTTCGGCGAACTCACCACTCAATGTAGCATACGCATCAGGGAACTCGTCATTGATCCTTGAGACCAAAAGCTCAGCCTGGGATGGATCGTTTAACTTGACGGCATACATGGTCACCTTACGTGGTTTACCTAACAACGCCTGGGCGTCACGCAGGGTGAGCACCCCACCCATCTCTTCCATGCCCAACTGTGATTCATAGATACCAATAATTTTAAAACGGGTGCCACTTAATTCAATCGTATCGCCAACATCCTTATTTAACGCATCAGCCATCATACGTCCCAGGAGCACCTGGTGGTTACTTTTTAAGGGTGCCCCTTCAACCACATTAAATCTTTGGATGGCATATCCATTGGGCTCAAATCCCCAGACGATAAAAAAAGCACCCGCATCAGGCAGCATTACCGCAGAAAACACCATTCCACCCGCGCTCTGCACACCAGACATCGCTGCAATTTTTTCACCAATACGCTCATCCAACGTGCTCAGGCTTGTATCTCCAATATCATCCTGTCTGATCATGATCTCCGTGCCCGAGAACATACCTGTCATAGCAACCATCATACCGCTCATTATGCCCTGCAAAGCCAGAATCGAACCCACCGTTAGCCCAATCGCGCCCAGAGTCAGCAGAGTACGCAGGGAACGCTGCCATAGACTTTGCAAAGCCATCCCACCAACTGGCAAGCGCCGTACTTTGCTACCTGAGCTGCCGCCTTCATAACGCAATGCTTCAATCGGTTGTAACCGTGCCGCACGCCAGGCCGGGTACAGTCCACCCACCAGACCCAAAACCACCACCACAATAAATGCCTGGATTAATAATTCTCTTGAAAGGTCAGCATTGGCCAAGCCCATAAACACGGTGCCGCTGGATAATGCATACAGGAGGAGCCAACCAATGGCTACACCCATTAGCCCGCCAGCCAGGCTGACCAGGATCGTCTCTCCCAAGATCAACCCCAAGACACGCTTGCTGCTCCAACCCACCGCGCGTAATACACCGATCTCACGCGTACGCTCGGAGACCGCCATTAACTGGGAGTTCATCATGCCTACGCCGCCGATAAGGATGGCCAAACCACCAATCACCCACACATAAGCTTCCAGTATATCCTGCATGATTTGTTGATCGGCAAACTCCTCAATACCGCTGATGGATATCTCTGTCCACTTCCGTTCAACACGGCTTACGAAGCGTTCGCTCAAACTGGGGTCTTTCAGCTGAATATAGAACAGGCCGACCTGGCGCGGTTTCCCGACGACCTCTTGAGCATCTGCCAATCTCATG
>DAOVXM010000279.1 GCA_030636125.1 Chloroflexota bacterium
CCGATCGTACTGAATCGAACGATAACGGCATAATATAGTCCAGGTTAAGGGTTTGGTTCGACCACAGAGTTGGAAGTCCCTTTTTGCTTTGCCGCGCTTACGGCGAAAAGCAGCGTGATGAGCAGAGCGAAAACGCCGGCCACGGCAAATGTAGCAGCTAATCCTACTTGATAAATAAACGGCTGGGTGATGACTGGCGAAAAGAACTGACCTAGGAATAGCATGCTCGTCATTCCACCCACAGCCTTGCCGCGTAATTCAGCGGGTGCGATGGAGGCTAGCCAGCTGCTATTGATTGGCGCGAAAAGCCCAATCCCTACGCCGCCGATAAGTAAGCCCACGATTGCAATGACGTAACCTGACGAAAACGAAACGATGAAGTGGTTGAGACTGAACGTCAGGAAAATCAAGCTGAATATCGCAGAGAACGAGTATCGTGCTTTGAGTCGCTGATATTGTAAGGCAAAGAATACCGAGGAGAGAGTTTGCAGGGAAAGGGCTAAACCCACTTGGCTGCTGCTGATTTCATTATTGGCCGACAGGTAGAAAGGAATTTGTACGGGGAAGATGAAAAATATCGCCATACCAACAAAGGCTGTGACATAGACCGGCGCTAATTTGCGCCAGGGGAAAGGAATTTTCTTAACGCCTGTGGTTGGGTCAATTGCTAATTTTTCTGGTTCGTCGATGAACACGATCACCCCGGGCAAGATCACAAAAGCAAAAAGATGGATGAGGAATGGATATTGCCAGCCAATCTCTGCCAGAAAGCCTGCAAATAATAGAAACACCATACCCCCTAACCCGATAAAAGCCCCTTGCAGCCCCAGAAACCTGTTTAGTTCACTGCCTTTGAAGTAGTCTAGAGTTAGGGTGACGAAGCCACTCATAATACCTGCTACAGCTAATCCCAGCATAGCCCGGCTCACCAGGATGGTGGAAAGGGAATCTAAAAAGAAACCGGCTGTTCCTGCCAATCCATAGAGAATTAGCGAAATAATCAGAACCGGCTTGCGCCCCCAGCGATCCAGAAGGTAACCGACAATAAGAGCCCCGAAGGCGATAAAGAGAGCCGGCATGGTCAAAGTGAGCCGTACCAAAAAATCTGCATTGGGGATATCGGCAAAAGCTTCTGCCATTCCCGGTAAGGCAGGTGAAATAATGGTGGCCGCCATGATAGTCGTGGTGCTGCCTAGCAGGATTGTGAGATTGCGAAGATTTGTTCTGGAAAACATATTATCTCCATAATGGTAAACTTCCAGAGTGGCACGTTTATGATGTGTGCACGATCTTGTTGGGCAGGAATCGGCCGTCAATTATTGACGGTCCCACAATATTCCAGCTCCAGGAAACATCGGGAGTGATGCGCAGGTAGGTTCCAGATCCAAATTGCCCACTTCGCTCGACAAAGTCCGCTGTACCGTATATTCTAATGCCCCGCGGTTTCCACGGTTTTATGGATTCCATATCATCAATTAATAGGGATACTTGGTTGTTGCCCGCGCGGACATTCTTATACTTGCGTGTGTTTTTGGGCTTTACGCCGCCCACATAGAAGTAAGTACCATCATATTCGAATATTACTGCAGCCGTATCAGGTTGTTTATCCTCGGATACAGTAGAAATTCGCGCTAATGGCTGTGATTGAAAATAGGTAATTTCCTTTTCTACAAACATTTTACGTTCCTGTGTTACTGTTTTTTAGACACCATTCTATGATAGGGTATATGCATAGATAGTTCTATCGTGTATGGTTCTTAATCGAACTAATCTGACAAAAAAACACTTCCATTCTTATGTCCCAAGGCCTAGTTTGCGGCAAATACGGCCGAGATCTTTTTGCTCTTCCGCCGTCAGGTGATTCATTTCTTGGGTGATCGCGCTGACATGCACCGGCAACAGTATCTCAATTTTTTCGCGACCTGCCTCTGTTAGATGAACGAAGACACAACGACGATCTTCAAGGCTGCGCTGGCGTTTTACAAATCCTTTTTCTTCCAGCTTATCGATGATTGTAACCACGTTGCTCTTACTTATTAATAACTTTTGTCCGATCTCTGTTTGGTTTACAGGTCCCAGGTGATAAAGCATTTCTAAAGTTCCAAACTGGGAGCCACTTAGATCACCGATGGTATTCTGTTCCTCGATTCGTGCTTTTACAGCATCAAATGCACGAACGAATTTGACATAGGTGTCAAGCGCAGCAATTTCTTCCTCTGTACCTTGGTATCCTTTACTCATTTCGAATTTTTAAATAATGTTTTCTCTAAGACTGTTCAAATAAGAACTGTTCATAAGTGAACTAATTATAAAGCCAATTATATATTTGTCAAGGTTTTCCTATTGAGCATTAAACCTTTCTGTTTTATATTGTGAGTGGTAGTGATCGTGGCAAGTACTGTCGGCGATGGTCCAGTTGAAGGTTGCAGCAAGTGGAATGGTGTCGCTGCTTGACGCCAATCACACAGACCTAGTTCTAGTGTGGCAAGGATCTGACAATGGTGGAGACTGTTGGACCGATCTCGGTAAAATTACTCGGTGGATTGAGGGATACCATGGCAAAGGAGACCGATCTAGAATCTTAAGTGACTATGATAAGATATTTTGCAGCGTCCACTTTGATTAGCTAAGGCTCCTTGATGATTGCACCAATCCTGTCTACAAAATTGCATAAGCCACCCCCCAGGTCTGGGCTGGTGCAACGTCTGCGCCTGATAGAGGGGTTAAATGAAGGAGCTTCCAGTAAATTGATCCTGATTTCTGCCCCTGCCGGTTACGGTATGAGCACTCTGGCAAAATGCTGCCTTGAATCCCTGGATGATGTATTTAACTATGAAAATTAGAAAAAACACCCTGGTTTCAACCAGGGTGTTTTTTCTGGGCCACTGCCGTGCTCACTTGCCAATACCTTCTACAAAGCGCTGATGCACTTTGACCTCCGGGTTGGTTGTCAAAATGTCGCTGTCGTAAGCCTCATACATTATGGCAGTCTGGCTTGCTACAACCTTGAGTTCCGGGTTTTGGGACAGGTTGGCTTCTTCAAAGCCCGCTGCTGAAGTCTCGGCAAAGCGGTTCGCGGCGGACAGCTCAGGGTTCGCGACCCAGGCGCTCATCTTGTACTGCGCCTCTTTTGCTGATTCGGCATACCGTTGAGCGACTTTCAACTCTGGGTTGGCAGCCATATTAAAGTTATACTCGCTCCTGGCGGCCTCGGCGTATCTCCGGGCCGGCTTCAGTTCTGGATTGATGGCCAGGTACTCGCTCTCTCGGTCTCTGACTGCCGCTTCAGCGTAGCGCCGGGCTGAGGATAGCTCGGGGTTAAGGGACAAGCTATTGACTCCTGTAGCCTCGTTGAGGGCTTCGTTCGCTGAGCCGGTCCCGAAAGCCAGTATAGCTACCATCACAAAGGCCAGCACACTAATCACTAACGTGGGGGATTTCATGGGGGAAAACTTATCCTGCTTGATTTCTGACTTGACATGAACGTTCAGATCTTGAGACATTGCACACACTCCTTTGGTATATGTTGGGAGTTGGTCGCTTTGAACTGCCATCTCCGCTTGGCATTCCGTTTGCCACTTGGGCGCCCGGTTGAATTTAGCTGCCGTATCATAGCAATCGAGCGTGTTTAGGTTGTGTGTGGTCGCGTTTGCGCTGTGTGTTTTCTAGATTAAGATTTATTAGTTGAATGTTAATAGGTGTCTAGATCTATATTTGGATAAATTATAGTGATATAATCTTAATACTGGGGAATACGCCTTTATTCTTGCTCCCACTACAGAAAATTCCCCCATTTGTGACATTTCGGTTCTTTGGGTATCTCCAAGGGTTTAGGTGTAGGTTTCAACAAAACCTGCACCTAACTCCCAAAAGCCAGTAACTCTATCGATAAGCAGGTTACTTATGCTGGAAATCAGACTATTGGGACTTTTCGATATTCAGGTCGACGGGCAGAAGCTGGATTTAACATCACACCCAGCAAAGTTGCTGTTCGTCTACCTGGTCCTGCACAGAGGGATGCCGGTGCGCAGGGATAGACTCGCTGGTCTGATCTGGCCGGAATCGAGTGAAAAACACGCCCGCAACAATCTGCGCCACACCCTTTGGCGGCTGCGTAAAGCCTTTGAAGAGCCTACCGGAACCGAGGTGGAAACCATCGAAGCAGATGATGAAACCATCCGTTTCGATCCGGCGGAGGATAGCTACATCGATATCGCCCTTCTGGATCAGAAAATACGTGGCGAGGCTTCGATCGAAGAGCTTATCGGTGCCCTAGAGGTTTACGTAGGTGATCTACTGCCCGGATTTTACGAAGACTGGATTGTGCTCGAGCGCGATCGCTTGAGGGCGGTATTCGAGGCCAGGATTGGGGTCTTGCTCGAACGCCTCCTGAGCGCTGGTCTATGGGCGAAAGTACTTGAATGGGGTGAGCGTTGGATCGCTCTGGGAGGTGCACCGGAACCCGCCTACCGGGCCCTGATGATCGCCCAAAGCCACCTGAACGACCTCTCCAGCGTGGCTACCATTTACCAGCGCTGCGTCGCCTCCCTGCACCAGGAGTTGGGCATCCAGCCATCTGAAGAGACACATGAAATCTACGAGCGTATCATGGCTGGCGAGAAACCGGTTCCCGCCTTGGCGCCGCGTGGCCAGCTTGTTGTTGAGCATCCTGTACGCGGGTACGAGCTGCAGGAGCTCCTGGGCAG
>DAOVXM010000145.1 GCA_030636125.1 Chloroflexota bacterium
CAGTTCGATAATTTGTTCCGCTTCCGGTACTGCGGTCTCTCTCCCCGGCTTGGCTATGGGAAAGGGTGCTAACATAATCACTCCTTCTGTCCCGGGTAACTTTTGCCATAACTCCTCGGTTACAAAGGGCGTAAATGGATGCAATAATCGCAAGCATAAGTCTAAGACGCGTGTTAAAGTCTGGACGGTGTAAAATGCGCGGTCACCACCTTCTGCCATTTGGAGCTTAGCAACTTCCAGGTACCAATCAGCAAACTCACCCCAGAAGAAGTCGTAAATCTGGCGTCCGGCCTCACCATACTGGTAATTTTGGAAAAGGCGCTCTACATCTTTTATGAGAGATTGCAAACGTGCCCAAATCCATGAATCCGCTAAGGTCCAATCTGGTTCAGCCACAGGTATTGTTGGCGTCTGGTGGATATTGCCAATCACAAACCGGCCAGCGTTCCAAATTTTGTTGGCAAAATTGCGGTTGGCTTCAACTCTCTTGATACTCAGGTTCATATCGTTCCCTGGAGTAGAGCCAACCAGCAGGGTAAAACGAAGCGCATCGGTTCCCAGTTCGTCCATAACAACCAATGGGTCGATCACATTGCCATAAGTTTTACTCATCTTGCGCCCGCTTTCATCGCGGATCAATCCATGCAAATAAACGATGTTAAATGGGATATCGCCGGTGAATTCCAATCCAAACATAATCATGCGTGCAACCCAGAAGAAAAGGATATCGTAGCCAGTTTCCATCATAGTGGTGGGGTAGAAATATTTGTAATCGGGGGTTGCCTCAGGCCACCCAAGAGGGGAGAAGGGCCACAAACCAGAAGAGAACCAGGTGTCCAATACATCAGGGTCTTGTTCGAGGTCTTTGCTGGCACAGTAAGCACATTCTGTCGGGTCCTGGCGCGATACTGTCATCTGATTACAGTCTTTGCAATACCAAACGGGGATGCGATGTCCCCACCATAATTGACGACTGATACACCAATCCTGGATGTTTTCAAGCCAGTTGTAATAAACCTTGGTAAACCGTTCAGGCACGATACGGATTTTTCCCTCCCTAAGGGCTTCGAGCGCAACCTCAGCCAGGGGCTGGATTTTTACGAACCATTGAGTAGAGACCATAGGTTCGATAATCTCGCCACCGCGTTGGGAGCGAGGGACTTTCAAGGTGTAAGGCTCCTCCTTGATAACCAGTCCAGCCTGGCGCATATCTTCCCATAGATTTTCGCGAGCCATAATACGATCCTGCCCAGCATACGGACCACCGTGCGAATTGATCAGGGCGCTATCATCCAGAACAGAAATAACCTGCAACCCATGGCGTTGACCGATCTCATAGTCATTAGGATCGTGCCCCGGTGTGATCTTAAGCGCACCAGTCCCGAATTCGCGATCAACATAATCGTCCGCAATAACAGGTATTTGGCGCTCCAATATGGGTACGAGTACCTGGCGACCGATGTAATGCCGGTAACGATCATCTTCGGGGTGGACTGCTACAGCAGTATCACCGAGAATTGTCTCTGGTCGAGTAGTTGCGACTGGAATATATGCCTCATCGTAATCCACCAGTTTATATTTGAAGTAGTACAGGGTTCCTGGTTCTTCAGCATACTCAACTTCAAGATCTGAGACGGCTGTTTTCAAACCAGGTGACCAGTTGATCAGACGCGGACCGCGATAGATCAAACCTTTCTGATACAGGCGTACAAATGCTTCCCTTACAGCAATAGAAAGACCTTCATCCAAGGTGAACCGTTCTCGATCCCAGTCACAAGAAGCACCCAGGCGTTGAACTTGCTGTGTGATGATGCCACCAAATTTTTCTTTCCATGCCCAAGTTCGGTTCACGAACTCATCACGCCCGATTTCTTCGCGGGTCAAACCTTCTTTGGCAAGCGATTTTTCCACTTGGAGTTGGGTAGCAATACCGGCATGATCTGTACCTGGCACCCATAGTGTTGGAACACCTTTCATGCGGTGGTAGCGGATCATCAGGTCTTCCATGGATACAAACATGGCGTGACCAAGATGTAACTCACCGGTCACATTGGGAGGGGGTATTGAGATCACATACGGTTTTCTGGCAGGGTCAAAATCCGTTTGATTTGGGTCATTAACCGGCTTGAAATAACCGTTCTGGTCCCACCATTGGTAGACACGTTGCTCGGTGTCTTTGAAGTTATATGTTTTTGGGAGGGTTTGCTCGGGCATTTTCTGCTCCTAAATAGATGATGTTGGGATATTGATCGCAATGGAAATTGTTCCATTTGTTGGCAATTCCTCAAGTCCGGCTTCAAACTGATCGACCAATTCTATGGATCGAGCACGGGTAATACTTTTTATGTCAATCGAGGCCGCACTCAGGCTTTCAGCAATTGTCGATTGGTCAGTCATTAATTGTAAACGATCAAGCTCAGTACCAAGGGAAAGGTTATGTTCACTTTTGTAGCGTCTTACCACGGTGGCTATTTCAACCAAGGCTTTTCCGATAACTTCAGCGTTTGAATCTTCGAAGACATGTGCGGGAGATGGCCAAGTAGAGATATGTATCGATTGGCAACTCTCGGCATCCGCAAATAATCCTTGGTATATCTCCTCGGTGATAAAGGGGAGGTATGGGGCGAGCAATTTGATTATAGTAAGTAATGTAGTATAGAGCGTATATCGACCACCCTCCCGCATAGGATGTGTTTTATCGTAGAGACGCTGTTTACACATCTCCAGGTAATTATCTGTGAAATCCCTCCAAAAAAAGGTTTCAATTTCGTTCTTAGCGGAAGCGTAATCATAATCTTCCAGCAAGCTGGTAACTTGGCGCACTAACATTTCCAGACGAGAGAGGATCCAACGATCTGCCGGAGTTAATTTGGAAATTATTTCTCCATTTGGGGAAGTAGACGGGGAGTAACCTGATAAAAATCCCTGGCTAAAGCGAGCGACATTCCATAATTTCGTAACAAGTTTAGTTCCGTTGCGGATCTTACGCTCACTGATGACAGCATCCTTGCCTGGGCTAGTGCTGGAAGCCCAGTAGCGTACGGCATCGGAAGAAAATCGCTGGATCATTTCCATGGGTGCCAAGTGGTCACCACCACGACTCTTGCTTATTTTTTCCATACCTTCCCCAGCAATACCCCAACCTGAGATGAGGATATTGTTCCATGGGATGGCGTTGAAGTGGAAATGGGATTTAACAATCGTGTAAAATGCCCAGGTTCGGATGATTTCATGGGCTTGTGCTCGTAATGTGAAAGGGAATAAACGGTTGTAAAACTCTGCCTGGTTCAACCATCTTCCAACAATTTGGGGAGTCATAGAGGATGTAGCCCATGTGTCAAGAATATCCTCTTCAGGATCAAATTCTTGTCCCCCACAATTTGGGCATGGTTTGTTGGGTGAATCTTCAATAGGATCGACTGGAAGTTGTTCATCGTCAGCTGGGATAACTTCACCACACACCCGACAATACCAAATAGGGAAGGGCACACCGAAATAACGCTGGCGCGAGATACACCAATCCCAGTTCAGATTTTCGATCCAGGCCTGGTAGCGTGATTTCATATGCTCAGGATGCCAGTGAATTTTATCACCAGCTTTTAGAAGATCTTCTTTGAGGTCAAGAACACCAATGAACCATTGGCGAGTGATAATATATTCTACTGGAGTGTCGCATCGTTCATGCACACGAACTGATTGGCTTGTGTGTGTTCGTTGAAGTATGTAGCCGGCTTCCTCCAAAGTACGTTTAATATCTTTTCGAGCTTGGGTTATTGAAAGACCGGAGTATTCACTGGCTATCTCTGTCAAGTGGCCATTTTGATCAATGGCTTCAACCAATGGTAATTTGTATGTATACCACCAGGAGACATCAGTCGTATCTCCGAAGGTACAGCACATAACGGCACCTGTGCCTTTTTCCGGATTGGCACTTTTGTCAGCTAGGATGGGTACCCGTTGCCCGAATAAGGGCACGTTGGCTGATTGACCGATAAGTTGTTTGTACCGAGTATCTTGTGGATGGACGAAGATAGCTACACAAGCTGGTAATAATTCAGGTCGCGTTGTAGCTATGGGTAAGGAGTTACCGTTGTCGACACGGAAATCTAAAAAAACGAACTCACTCTCACGATCTAGATCTTGTAACTCTGCCTGGGCAATCGCGGTGCTGCATTCAGGACACCAGATTGCGGGAGCCTCACGGCGATAAGCACGACCTTTACGATAAAGTTCAAGGAAGGATAATTGGGATATGCGACGCGAATCTGCATCGATTGTACGGTAGGTATAACGCCAGTCAATTGATAGTCCAAGTCGCTGCCAGAGCGCCAAATATTCTCCCTCAGCTTCCTGGCTGACTTCCAGACATTTTTTAATAAACTCCTGCCGACCAATTTTGGTCGCGGAAGTATTTAGACGTTTCTCCACCAGGCGCTCAGTTGGTAAACCATTATCATCGAAACCCATGGGGTAAAACACATAATGTCCCCTCATTCGCCAGAATCGGGCGAATAGGTCGGGGTGTGAATATGAATACACATGACCAAGGTGCAAGTCACCAGATACGGTTGGTGGGGGTGTATCGATGGAATAAATTGGTCCTTCTTCAGGTAAAGAAAAATTATAGATACCTTCCGATTGCCAGAAGGATTGAATGCGAGGTTCAACCTCATTAGGAGTGTAGCGCTTGGAAAGTCCCATGATAATCTCCTCATTGGGATATGCTTTCGTGGCATCAAATGTAACCACAATTTGGCACCAATCCAAAAAAGTTGGTCAGTTTTCCTTACCGATCAGGTGGTGCCTAAACCTTGCCTGGCAAACAAAAAAACCTCTCGTCCAATTTGAGGACGAAAGGGCAAGCCATCCGCGGTACCACCTCAATTCGCCAGATGTCATTTCTGGCACACTTAACCCTTGACAATCCGATAATAGCTGGTTTATCAAGGCTACGCTATAACGGGCTTACCCGTGCCGGTCTACTTAGGTTAATTTTTCTTACCTGTTCTTCGGCATTAAATCCAGGCGACCTTCGGCGATTGGCAACTATGGGGGCTTTCAGCCAATGGCCACTCCTTCTCTGAGGAAAACACATCGTGTCTTCCACTCAGCGCTTCAATCGCTTACTGCTCCCGGATGAGGGTTCTATATTGTTTCAGAGATTATAAGCGTTTATTGTATGAAGGTCAACGCATAGAGTAATGAAGTAGTTTCCTGGTTTGAGAAGTAGATGAGAAAAATATATCGATAAACGGTCTCGGATTGCTTGACTTTTGCCCCTAGTTTATGCTATCCTGAGCTAATACTTAAACTCTTGGGAAGGAAAAATAATGCAACGCGAGAGAGTAGCTGATAACGTATATTATTTTCAAAGCGAGGTCTATGCCCAGGTTACTGCAGGTGCTGTTGTGGGACCAAACTGGGCTGTAGTTATTGATACATTAGCATTGCCAGAGGAAGCTTTATCCATACGGGATTTTATTGAACAAGTACTCAATGTTCCAGTCCGTTATGTAATTAACACGCACTATCACGCTGATCATGCCTGGGGGAATTATTATTTCCCCGGGTCAGTGGTGATCGCCCATACATACTGCCGTCAATGGTTGGAAGAACGGGGTGTTCCATCTTTAGAGACGGTAAGCCAACAGAACCCAGCATTTCGAAATGTAAAGATCGTCTTGCCCCAAGTTACTTTTAATCAAGGACAAATCAGCCTAAAAGTCGGGAAGAAAACGTTGACGCTTTTACCTTTACCTGGCCACTCAGCCGATAATATCGCCGTTCTGGTCGAAGAGGACCGGGTTCTATTCGCGGGAGATACCTGCATGCCGTTGCCATATATTGTTGATGGAAATATTGATGATATGGAGTCCTCATTGAAATTTTTGGAAACAATTGGATTGGAGAGTCTGGTTCAAGGTCATGGTGATATTGTCTTGCGCGGTGAGGTTGGAGGATATGTTAAAGAAAATCTAGCTTATTTATCAGCTATTCGGAAAGCGGTTCGTAAGGCTTCCAGACGAAAATACCCACAGGATTTGTTACAAAAAATCAGCGTGGAGGACAGCGGTAAGAGTCGGGTATTGTTAGAAGGATTGGTAGAAGAGCTGCATCAACGCAACTTGCGCGCCTTGTATTATCAGACATATCAAGAGTATCCTTTGGAATCCGAGGAGGATAATGATTACTATTAAGATTAAGAGACTTGTCGCATGACTTTTTAATAGCGCGTCCGATAGTTATAATAGGGAACCTCAGTAACAGTAGTGCATGAGTGATGTAAACCACCCACGCACTACTGTTTTCAGAAAAATCACTAGTGTTGCGCGGTGAAAGTGACTCGATAGTTTGGTAACAATGGCGCAACACTTTAAGCAGTTGGGCAAAGACAACAGAAACCACCGATGCATTTAGGCCCAACTGCACTAGCATCTAGAAAAAACTTAAGAATTTTAACCAGTGGTCATCGATATGCCACAGGTTAATTTATGCGTAATAATACTTCAGAGACTTTACCGTTGGAAATACGAAATCCTCTACAAGTCCAATTGTCTGCTGTAAGTGACCAAATCAGGTGAATGGCATCTGGGTAGTAGGCTTCGGCGATATCGGTTAGTGAGGGTATTGCGGGTCCGTTTGGGTGGGAGTGGTAGATACCCAGCATCTCCCAACC
>DAOVXM010000437.1 GCA_030636125.1 Chloroflexota bacterium
AGGGATGGTGCATGTCGACAACGGTGCCTTGGTTGGGATGGGAGCCACAGTAAACCTGGAGGTCAAGATCGGTACCAGGGCGCGCATCGGCAATGGAGCCACAGTAAAATCCGACGTACCGATAAATAATATTGTGCGTGCCGGCACAATCTGGCCAGAGTAATAGCACGAATTCACAAATAAATCGAAATAGCGAACAAATTCAATCTACACATACCAAAAAAGATCATAGCTATCATGACAATTAAGAAACATAAATCTAAGATCA
The DNA here is from genome assembly GCA_030636125.1 of Chloroflexota bacterium. Next base: position 269 of record DAOVXM010000437.1, read on the forward strand.
ACAATATACCCATGTCCTCACCTGATCTTACCTCAGCAGAGCGAGAGGCAGTGGCGGCTGTAATGCGCACCCCTAATTTGAGTATGGGTAATGAGATACAGGATTTTGAAGGCGCGTTTTGTGACTACACTGGTAGTAAGTATGCTATTGGCGTGAACTCAGGCACTGCTGGGCTACATTTATGTGTACGCGCGGCTAGAATCCAAGTTGGGGATCTGGTCATCACTACCCCATTCTCATTCGTAGCATCAGCCAATGTTCTTCTTTTTGAGCGCGCAGTCCCCGTATTTGTAGACGTCGACCCTATCACAGGAAATATTAACCCTCAGAAAGTCCAGGAAGTTGTCAAAGACTTTGCGAGTGGTGGTGCAGCTGCCAAAAAATGGCTGCCCCGTAGAGGAATCCAGGAGGATGTCCATTTAAAGGCAATCCTCCCAGTGGATGTATTTGGCCAACCTGCAGATATGGATCCGATCTTGGCGGTTGCAAAAGATAACGACCTCAAGGTAATTGAGGACTCCTGTGAGGCGCTAGGTGCACAATACAAATCTAGCCTCGCTGGAACGTTAGGTGATTACGGTGTATTTGCTTTTTACCCTAACAAACAAATTACCACAGGCGAGGGAGCAATGATCGTTACCGATGATGATGAGGGGGCGCACCTGATGCGCTCTCTTCGCAATCAAGGGCGCGCTCCAGGAGACACCTGGCTACAACATACTCATCTCGGCTACAACTATCGCCTTGATGAAATGAGCGCTGCTTTAGGACGGGTGCAATTAGAACGACTGGAAGAAATCATGTCGAAACGTCAGCAAGTTGCTTCCTGGTATGAGGAGCGTTTGGTGGAGATTCCTGGAGTTGAATCTCCGCAGGTAGTACCCCATACGACACGTATGAGCTGGTTTGTATATGTAGTACGCTTCGCACAACAGATAGACCGCGACGCGGTAGCCAAAGCTCTGAGTAAACAGGGAATACCAGCTCGCCCATATTTCATTCCCATCCATCTACAACCATATATGGTAGAGCGCTTCGGCTACCAAGTGGGTGACTTTCCCGTCACGGAAGATTTAGGTAGTCGTGGTTTGGCATTGCCCTTCTCTGGAGTGATGAACGAGGTGCAGGTGGAAAAAGTTTGTAAGGAGTTGAGAGAGATAATCAGATTTCAGGAAACCAGGGAGACAAATAATTAAATTGAGTTAATTCAATACCAATATATTGCATTATTATCTCGTCTGTAATCCAATGTATGCTGAAGGAGAAATGAATGAACGTCGCTATGTGGCGCAAAGCGTTACAGGTGATCCCAAACGTAAGCAAAGAAGAATGGGAGCGTCTGGACATAATTTCCAAATGGCTGATTTCAACCCGCGCGGCTGTGTTGATCATGACTTTTATCTCGGCCGCCATCGCCGGTATCCTGGCGATCCAACAAGGTATGTTCAATTTCTGGTTATGGGCGCTATTGGTTATCGGCCTGATATTCGCCCACGCCACCAATAACTTGCTCAATGACTATACCGATTACGTCAGAGGAGTAGACCAGGACAACTACTACCGCGCCCAGTATGGCCCGCAACCACTGGTGCATGGGTTAATGAGCAAGAAACAACTGCTGACCTACGCGCTTGTCAGCGGGTTAATCGCCTTGGCAGCAGGGGCGATACTGATTTATATGAGTGGCTGGCTTGCGTTAGTGCTGCTTGGGCTGGGGGCGTTTTTCGTACTGTTCTACACCTACCCGCTCAAGTATATCGCCCTGGGCGAAATCTCCGTATTAGTCGTATGGGGGCCGCTAATGGTCGGAGGTGGCTACTACGTTATCACCGGGGTATGGGATTGGAACGTGGTTATCGCCAGCCTGCCTTACGCCCTTGGGGTCACTGGTGTTATTTTCGGTAAACACATCGATAAATACGAAATGGACAAGGAAAAAGGCATTCATACTCTGCCTGTATTATTGGGCGAACGGCTATCCCGCTATACGGTCATCGGAATGTTGCTCTTGCAATACATTCTAGTGGTCTACCTGATTTTTATTCGTTTCTTCACCCCTGTTATGCTAATCACACTAATGGCTTTACCTGCCTTCATAAAGGTTTATAAAACCCTAACAAAACCTTTGCCTGAGGAAAGGCCCGAAGATTTCCCCGCCGATATCTGGCCGAATTGGTTTGTTGCAGCAGCCTTTTACCACAATAAGCGCTTCGGTATGTTATATCTATTGGGGCTGATCCTGGACACGATATTACGCGTTCTTTTTCTGAAGTAATCGCCAATAAAGATTAATCGCAAAAACGAGCGACCCGATCACCTCAGGTCGTTCGTTTTCTATTCAGGTAACCATTTCTCAGGGTTGAGGTGGCCTGCCAGCCAGCACCAGTTGAGCATGATACTGACCATTCCCAAGCTCTTTAGCTCCGACCATAACCCGCATGCCAATTTCCATGTCGTCCAAATCCTCTAACCAATCACCCCGGCTGCGGAAATGAGTCTCATCAGTTACTTTAAATTTGTATTGATCGCCATTCCTGGTCTCCACCGTGAAACTGTTTTTACCCTTGGTAATAACCTTGCCAGTGGTCCTGAAATCGAATTTGGGCAACTGCTCCGCTGTGCCAGCTCCGACAACGACAGCTTTAAAGCTACCATTAGCCTCTTTCTTGGCTGAAACGAGCGCAACCATATCTAGCTGGAGGTCATCCAGACCTTGAACCGATCCATCCCTGCTACGGAAGCGAGTGTTCTCATCCACTGAAAATGTCAGGTCATCGCCACTCCGGGTGTTCAAACCAAAGGTGTTAGCTGAGACATCGACGGAAGTAACGGTTCCTGCATGTTTGACTAACGGGAAGCGAGCCATCAGGACAACCGCCATAAGTGTACCGTCATCTTGTTCGATCGCTCCTACTGCAGCTACCATCCCTTCCTGTAAATCTGATAGACCTTCAACAGCCCCACGGTAGTGCGTGTTTTCGTTTACTTGAAAGATCAGGTCTTCACCACTCCGGGTAAACAAGGTGAACGAGCTTTCCGAAACGTTCACTCCGGTTATGCAACCGCCAGCCCGACGCCCCATACGCTGCGAGGGATCGAAGTCATCGGGTAGAAAGATTACCAAACGGGCAACTAACTCGTGACCATCATTGTAGCCGACAATCTCTGCCACCCATTG
>DAOVXM010000096.1 GCA_030636125.1 Chloroflexota bacterium
AAGCCTGATCGGCTAACCACTCCGGTATAGCATCATCAGTTGATAGTTGATCGAATTGCTCTCCGCTCGCTTGATGTTCAGATTTCAACCAATCGGGCATCGGGGATTCCGATTCTAAAAATTTTTCTGGCTCAGTAGCATCATCGAGCCGGAAAGGATCTGGTGAATCTGCGCTTTCATCTTCTAATGAAAACGGATCCACCTCCAGCTTAAGCCGCGCTTGACATTTCTGGCAGAATTCCAGATCGGGTGGATTTGACTTGCCACACACTAGGCAGAGCACTTCAGACATCATTACCCACCATATGGACGGTCAGCCCCTAAGAAAATACGCAATCCAGTCGCTATCGTACCCAAAGCAACCCCTAATAGAATACCTCGGGCCCCCGCCACAGCAGGGATCTGAGAAATCAAATTCTTAATACCACTAGGACCGTGAATACCTGGCAACTCTATCCCAAACAGCGGCGCAGTACCCAAAAGCATTACTAACGCTGTTCCGATAAATATCAGCGTAAATAAATTCACCCGTCGGCTGAATAATTTAGCGCCAGCATAAACCAGCACAATCGCCAGGAGAGCCATCAAACTGCTTTCGAGAGGCACTTGAATGTAATTAAAAATCCACATTGTCCAAGAACCGGTTGGTCCAAAATACCCGGCGACAACCAATGTAATCAATAACGAAATGATCAGGATTACGCTTGACGAAGCCCCCTTCTCACGCCTTGAAGCCTTACGCCAGTGGACTATAAATATGTTAGCAACTCCTACCAGCAGTGCAACCGCAGCTAACATAAGAGCCCATTGCACAAAAACGTTTCTAAATGCAGACAAAATGGGTATATTAATGAAGTAACCTAATAACACAATCAGTCCAAATGCAATGGCAATAGCTACGGAAATTGGTGCTTGAAATTTCATATCAATCCAAATAATTTTAGGAGCGCCCCAATTAGGATTATCGCAGACAACACCCAACGGAAAACATCTTGGGCATGAAGGCTGGCTGCGTGCATAGGTCCAGCCTTTAAGTAAGCGCCAGCTGCAAAGACTTCCTCCCCTATTAGTGGTTCCTCGGCTGTAGCATACATAACAGCTTGCGCAGATACATCATCGCTTCCAGCAAGGCTTAATGCATCGTTTCTTTCAGACGCATCCGTAATTAATGCCACCTCACTGCCGAAATGGCCCACTAATATTGTTGTGGAGACTTGATCATCAAAAATTACAGGGATCGTACCTGCAGCATATGAAAATGGAGTCAGTCCAGCTACCCGTCCGGAATCAGGATCGTATTGGCTATCCGCACCGATATCGTGTAAAGTGCCACGTAATGTATCCTGAGACATAATAGTTAACGACCCATTACCACTCGTGGCAATAGGGGGCCGGTCGCTAATAGAAGCTGTACGCGAAATTCGTTCTAACACACTTAGACCAATTAAACCGGAACCACCTTGCATACCGGAGACTTTGCCCCAACCAATCGAAATATGTAATCGTTTTCCAGCTTCTACTGCCTTCCCGATAGCGCCCCCCACTCTGGAAAAGGCGTGAATCTCACGCAGGTTGCGTTTCGGTCTTTTGCGTCCAATAATTGTAAAGAGGATGATTAAAGCACAGAATGCTATCAGGAAAACCAAACCGATAATATCACCGCTTAAAAAATCGGACAAACTCACGAATTATTTTCCTCCCGTAAGAACGCGGCGAACGTTTTCGTCCTCTCCGGTTCTTCTAACATACTTGCCAGCGCCTTCATATGGTCATGCCGCAAAGCTAGATTCAGGAAAGGCTGGCTCATATAAACCGCCTGCGCGCCTATAGTGGTGAGCGGGCCAGCAGCTTCTAAGAAGGATGCGACCCAGTATCCTAACCCCCAACGATGCAACTTGTCGGCCCAAGCCTGCCAGATCTGCTGGTCAGATTTCATGGTCAAAGTATAGCACAGATACAACCTACACGGCGAAACCGCGATTCACATGGCATGATTTTATACCCACACACAATATCAGTCAAGTAGCCTTGCAAAATCATTAAATCTAAATCGCAAATACACCTTTATTAACCCGAAATATGACAGGTCACTGCAATTTTTATGCCTAATATAACTACTTGAATACAATAAGGCGGACTAAACTTTAAGATTGAATTGGAGATTATATTCTGCTGCGCTGCAGTAAGATTTAGCCTGAACTTTAGCCCATCAGCAGCTTTTTATGCGTATTCTTGTTAGGAACGGAGAGTTAATATGAATAGACCTATGGTAACAATTGATGGCAATGAGGCAACAGCTTATGTCGCCCACAAACTAAGTGAAGTCATCGCAATTTATCCCATCACCCCTTCATCGTCAATGGGCGAATTCGCCGATGAATGGTCCGCGTTAAAACATCCCAATATTTGGGACACCGTGCCATTAGTGCTAGAAATGCAGGCAGAAGGCGGCGCAGCGGGAGCTGTGCACGGCGCGCTGCAAACCGGAGCGCTGACCACCACCTTCACCGCTTCGCAGGGATTACTATTAATGATCCCCAATATGTATAAAATCGCGGGCGAATTAACACCCACCGTTTTCCACGTGTCGGCCCGTTCTGTGGCTGCCCAGGCATTATCAATATTTGGAGACCACTCCGACGTTATGGCAGCGCGCGCCACGGGTTTCGCTCAATTAGCGTCGAACTCCGTGCAAGAAGCGCAAGATATGGCCATGATCGCCCATGCCTCCACGCTTGAAGCACGAGTGCCTTTCCTGCACTTTTTCGACGGCTTCCGTACTTCTTCTGAGGTAAATAAAATTGAACAACTAACTGTAGAAGACATGCAGGCGATGATCGATGCCGCAGGTATCCATGCGCATCGTGAGCGAGCCCTATCGCCAGATCATCCTGTCATCCGTGGTACAGCCCAAAATCCCGATGTCTTCTTCCAGGCGCGTGAGTCCGTCAATCCTTATTACCAGGTTTGCCCGGATATTGTTCAAAAGACAATGGATAAGTTCGCCAGCGTTGTCGGTCGCCAATACCATTTATTCGACTATGTAGGTGCGCTCGATGCTGAGCGCGTGATCATCTTGATGGGCTCAGGAGCAGAAACTGCCGGAGAGACAGCTAAATACTTGGCAGAACGCGGCGAGAAAGTTGGCGTGCTTAAAGTTCACCTATACCGACCCTTCTCTGTAAAGCACTTCCTGGAGGCTTTACCACCCACCGTCAAATCGATCGCTGTGTTAGACCGCACGAAAGAGCCAGGATCGGCTGGAGAACCACTTTACCAAGACGTTGTCACAGCCATCAATGAAGGTTTGGCTGAGGGGAGTGTTCCCTACATCCAATTCGCTAATCGACCCTATCCACGGGTCATCGGTGGTCGTTATGGACTCTCATCCAAAGAATTTACACCAGCGATGGTCAAGTGTGTATTTGATGAAATGCTCAAAGTTGAGCCAAAGAACCACTTCACTGTTGGGATCATCGACGATGTCACCCACACCAGCCTGGAATTCGATCCCACCTTCTCTATTGAAAGTCCAGACACTGTCCGCGCTGTATTTTGGGGACTAGGCGCTGATGGAACAGTGGGTGCCAACAAAAACTCGATCAAAATCATCGGAGAAGAGACCGATAACCATGCCCAAGGCTATTTTGTTTATGATTCGCGAAAGTCTGGAGCGGTCACCATTTCTCACTTGCGCTTCGGACCAAAAGCCATCCACTCACCTTACCTGATCAATCAAGCCAACTTTGTTGCATGCCATCAGTTCTCCTTCCTGGAGCGATTCGATGTTACCAAATACGCTGCTCCAGGAGCTGTATTCCTACTCAACAGCATCTATGGAACGGATGAAATCTGGGACAAATTACCCGTCGAAACTCAGGAAGCCATCATTGAGAAAAACCTGCGCTTCTATGTGATTGACGCCTACGAGGTTGCTCATAAGACCGGCATGGGAGGTCGCATCAACACCATCATGCAGACCTGTTTCTTCGCCATCAGCGGTGTATTGCCACGTGAGCAAGCCATTGATTCAATCAAACAAGCCATTAAGAAGACCTATGGTAAACGCGGCGAAACTGTGGTGCAGCGCAACTACGAGGCAGTAGATCAGGCTCTAGCACACTTGCATGAGGTAACAGTTCCTTCCACTGCCTCCAGCTCACATACACGCCGCCCGCCAGTGCCAGCCGAAGCGCCAGAATTTGTACGCAAGGTGCTGGGTACAATGATATCAGGGGATGGCGATAGCTTGCCGGTAAGCGTCTTACCATCCGACGGGACCTATCCAACCGCTACTACCCAATGGGAGAAGCGAAATATATCCCTAGAAATTCCTGTATGGGAATCCGAGCTTTGTATTCAATGTGGTAAATGTGTTTTTGTCTGCCCACATGCCGTAGTTCGCGAGAAAGTGTACGATCCAAGTTACCTGGATAATGCTCCAGAGGGTTGGCAAGCAGAAGACGCCCGCTGGAGAGATTTCCCCGGTATGAAATACACGCTGTCGGTCGCTCCGGAAGACTGCACTGGATGCACCTTGTGTGTCGAAGTATGTCCGGCAAAAGACAAGAGCCAGGTCGGCCGCAAGGCAATCAACATGGCTCCACAACCACCTATTCGGGAGACTGAAAAAGTTAAATGGGAGTATTTCCTCGATATCCCAGAAGTGGACCGTACACAAATCAGTCATAAAACAGTAAAGAATTCACAGTTATTACAGCCGTTGTTTGAATTTTCGGGTGCTTGCGCCGGTTGTGGCGAGACGCCTTATATCAAACTTCTCACCCAACTTTTCGGTGACCGCATGGTTGTTGCAAATGCAACGGGGTGTTCATCAATCTTTGGTGGCAATTTACCAACCACCCCTTGGGCTCAGAACAAGGAAGGACGCGGTCCAGCCTGGTCCAATTCATTGTTTGAAGACAACGCCGAATTTGGCCTGGGAATGCGGCTAACTTTGGATAAGCAGTTGGAATATGCGCGAGAACTAGTGCCACAATTTGCCAATACCTTAGGCGAAGAACTGGTCGATGGGCTGCTTAACGCCGACCAAACTACAGAAGCGGGTATCCATGCCCAACGTGAACGCGTAAAGCTACTAAAACAACGCCTCGAGGCGATTGATGACCCACGCTCACATGACTTGCTCAGCATAGCCGATGTCCTCTCCCGCAAGAGCGTTTGGATCATAGGCGGCGACGGTTGGGCTTACGATATCGGGTATGGCGGTTTGGACCACGTGCTAGCTTCGGGCCGGAACGTGAACGTGCTAGTGTTAGATACAGAAGTGTACTCGAACACAGGTGGGCAGGCTTCAAAAGCCACACCACGAGCTGCCGTAGCCAAGTTTGCGGCTTCGGGTAAGGGACTACCCAAGAAAGACTTAGGTATGATAGCAATGGCTTATGGTTACATCTACGTTGCTAGGATAGCCATGGGAGCCAGCGACCAGCAAACTTTAAACGCCTTCCTGGAAGCAGATGCCTATGATGGGCCATCCTTGATCCTCGCCTACAGTCATTGTATCGCCCACGGCTATGATCTGAAAAATGGTTTAACCCAGCAGAAACTGGCCGTTCAATCAGGAGCATGGTCACTATATCGCTTCAATCCGGCACTAGCAGCCGAAGGTAAAAATCCATTAAAGATCGATTCCAAAGCCCCCACCATCCCGGTTGAGCAATACGCCTATAATGAGACTCGCTACCGTATGCTCCTCCAGCGTGACGAGCAACGGGCTGAGGCCTTAATGAAACTTGCCCAAAAGGATGTCGAAGGACGTTGGGAACTATATCGTCAAATGGCTGCCATGCACTACGATGGCGGAAACGATAATGAGGAATAAATCAAGAGATATACTCGATTATGACGCACCACATAAAGAAAAAAGGAAGGAATCATGGTTGACCTGAAAACCAATTACCTTGGATTATCACTGAAGAACCCTCTGGTGGCTTCTGCATCTCCCCTTTCTAAAAAAGTTGAGACGGCAGCAGAACTTGAAAAGGCCGGTGTTGCCGCAATCGTAATGTACTCACTGTTCGAGGAACAGATCATCCAGGAAAGCCTGAAACTAGACCGTGACTTGTCCCGAGGAACCTATTCTTTCTCTGAAGCCCTGGATTTTATTCCTGATTACGGTACCTACAGCATTGGTCCAGAAAATTACCTGGAGCAACTTGCTAATATCAAGCAAGCCGTGAATATCCCTGTGATTGGCAGCCTTAATGGCGTGACCAGCGGGGGCTGGGTCGATTATGCCCAGAAAATTGAGCAAGCGGGCGCCGATGCCTTAGAACTCAATTTATACGACTTGGCTACAGACCCTGATGTAACGAGCTCTCAGCTTGAAGACGGTCATATCTCCTTGGTAAGTGATATTCGCAAGCAAGTCAATATCCCCATCGCGATCAAGCTTAGTCCATTCTACACTGCCTTACCCAACTTTGCCCGCCGCTTGACAGAAGCAGGGGCTGATGGACTCGTCCTATTTAATCGTTTCTACCAGCCCGATTTCGACCTGGAAGAACTGGAAGTAGTTCCTAACTTAGTGTTATCCGATTCCCATGAACTACGTTTACCTTTACGTTGGATAGCAATTCTCTATGGACAAATCCAGGCTGATTTCGCCCTGACCTCCGGTTTGCATAATGCCGAGGATTTGCTTAAATCCATTATGGCAGGTGCCAGTGTGGCAATGACTGCCTCGGAACTGTTACACAATGGAATCGAGAGGGTATCTGTGATACTTGCTGATCTACAAACCTGGATGGAAGAGCACGAATATGAATCAATCAACCAGATGAAAGGCAGCATGAGCCAAAAAGCTGTCGACAAACCCGATACCTTCGAAAGAGCAAATTATATGAAAGTGCTCAGCTCGTACTAAGCTTGGAAGAAGCCTCTTAAAAAAACAAATGGGGTACCTGGTTAACCAAGGTACCCCATCTGCATTAAATAAGCTAAAAGTAATCCGGAGTATACGGCAAAAATAAAGTGTGCAGGGTTACGATTTATTCTCAGTAACTGGCATTCCCGCGCCCTTCTTATGGCGATACACAATCCTGCCCCGGTTCAAGTCGTATGGAGACATTTCCACACGTACCCGATCACCTAGAAGAATGCGGATATAATACTTGCGCATCTTACCAGAAAGATAGGCAAGTACTTCGTGGTCGTTATCCAGACGCACTTTGAACTGTGTGGCTGGTAAAGCCTCAATTACCGTACCCTCAACCTGAATTTTACCTTCTTCTTTAGCCATCTTCTCCTCCGGATATCAAGTCGATTGTGTTTCAATCATATCTAGTATAATCGCGGCGTCGCATGCGTCTCGCAGCCTTCTTCTTTGCAATTCGACGCAATTCACTCTTGGAAACGAACCAGCGCTTGCGACGTACTGTGCTCAACACTCCGCTCTTGGCAACTTTCTTGCGGAAACGTCGCAGTAATTGGTCCGTGGATTCATTCGGGCGCACTTTAACTGTAGTCAATCTATTCACCTCCTCTCATTAATCAGCGTAATCAAAATCAATCCACATCTGTACGAGCATAAAAAAGCTCGGTAAGCGTTCACGGACGCAACCGAGCCGAACCTTAGCCGATAATGCTTATGTTCACTCAGATATCAATATGCTCTCTCCTCAACGCCATTAATCTAGCACTACAGGTACAAGAGCAGATCCACAAACGCTGCTGTAAAGCATTATAACAGGCAGAACGACGATTGTCAATTAAATGAAAAAGCCTCTTGGCAATGACCTACTCTCCCAGGGGGCTGCCCCCCAAGTACCATCGGCGCTGACGGACTTAACGACCGGGTTCGGGATGTTACCGGGTGTGCCTCCGTCGCTACAATCACCAAGAGACTTCAACAACAATGTTAATAACCAACTGAATATTACGCAAAAGAGAAAAGTTTCGAGTTCTCCGCACCACATGTTAAGCCCTCGGCCATTAGTACGGCTTAGCTGAACGCATTGCTGCGCTTACACTTGCGGCCTATCCAACTGGTGGTCTTCCAGCGGTCTTACTCCCTTAACGGGATGGGGGACCTCATCTTGGGGCGAGTTTCCCACTTAG
>DAOVXM010000343.1 GCA_030636125.1 Chloroflexota bacterium
AGGGGTCTCCTGTGAACTCTCACGCTCTAAGGATAGCTAACTCATGGGGGACTTGTCATCCCCTATTTTGGGGATTTACACGCTTATAGCGAGGTTATTGCTAATTATCGCTCAAGTAATGGTAGTGTCGTTCCTCTAACAAGAAGGTAAACTAAACTGGCAAGGCTCTTGCAACTACAATCGTAGGGAAAGCAAAAAACCGCCGGCTTTTCAGCCAACGGTTCTATTATGAGTTGCCGTTCTTTAACTTTTATACATATTTGCGGGGCAATTATTTAGCCCAGTGCCACAGCTCTGGTCTTACGGGATACAGTTTCGCAGAAAAAGCAAAGACCAGCACCTTAGTGCTGGCCCTGACGAGTACATTTGCGGAGTAAATGTTAAACCCAGCGCTTTAGCGCTGACCCAGTAAGGTACAGTTTCGCGGAAAAAGCAAAGACCAGCACCTAGTGCTGGCCCTGACGAGTACATTTGCGAAGCAAATGTTAAACCCAGCGCTTTAGCGCTGGGTATAGTAGCGGGGCTTGGATTCGAACCAAGGACCTTCGGGTTATGAGCCCGACGAGCTGCCACTGCTCCACCCCGCATCGTTATGCTCTATTCGGTGAGCGGCAGACATTATAGCACGCTCACACATATGCGTCAAGGAGAACTTTTAGATGCAGTTGGCTCTACAAAAAGCCACCACCACATCTCCCAGTTCCTCACCGTTCGTTGTGTGACCAGCGGGGTTGGCGTAGGGACGGGTGTGCTTTTCACAGCTGCCAGCGGTATGACCGGGTGATCGCCTTCTTGGATCATATTGCCTTCATCATAGGCCCATTCGATCACCGCTGCATCTGAGACCGCATAAGTGATCTGGGCCTCTAAACCGGATTGTGTGGCCTCCAGATTACCCTTTTGAGCGGCGACGCGTTCCTTCTGGGCGGACAGGTGCCGCAAGTTAACCACCCGGTTGTTGAAAGCCATTACCAGGTAAGCTAATACGACCACACCAGTGATAATGATTGCATATTTCCAGCTAAAGTTCGGACGCTTCATATCTTCATCTTACCGCAGGGTTGAATTTGAGGCAAGTAGAACTTGTGGGCAAGCCCGTATGAAATTTGGTCTTGCAACAGGCCTCTTCTCTGAAATCTGTTTAAGCGATCGAGCGCTTTATGGTTGTTCTGCTTTATCTTCTCTATACGGGCCGTCACAAAAAACCTCTCCCTTTATTAACTTGATAAAGGAGAGGTTGCAATTCCTATGCCGAAGGTGGGAGTCGAACCCACACGAGCGAATGCTCACTACGCCCTGAACGTAGCGCGTCTGCCTGTTCCGCCACTTCGGCTCGCGTGGGATATTTTACCCTGATTCAGGGGTTTGTCAATCTTAACCAATCCTTTACCTATTCTCACGCCATGCTATAATCACCGAGAGGTGGAAATGGGTGCCTTCACTCAAGAAATCATCACCATCCTGACTACCCCTCCAGGGAACCTCACCTACCAACTGGTGGTGACCTTCTCGGTAGTGGGGGCCTTGCTGGCCGCCATCAACCACTGGCGTGCCAGCCAATACCCCCAGGATAAACGCCTGGTGATTGGGTTGAGCCTGCTCCTCGGGCTGCGCCTGCTCTTATTCGTGTTGGCAGGCATCGCCTGGCAGGGCTTGATTGACGAACAATTCCTGCTGCCGCCGGTTGACCGTGCGGTCTCTATGATAAGCCTGATCCTGATCATCTGGTTGTGGGCCTTCCCGGAACCCAACCGCATGGGGGACTCGGCCAGCCTGCTGTTGGGTATGCTGGTTTTGATCGCCACGGCCTTGAATTTTGTCTGGTGGTATGGTCAAAGCGCCACGCTGCTCTACAATGGCTCCGTAGCAGACACGTTGGGAGGGATATTAGCTGTGGTCCTGATCCTGGCCGGGGGCCTGCTGATATTTTTGCGTAAACCCAACGGCTGGACGTTCGGACTGGCCATGTTAAGTCTGTTTTTAATCGGCCTCTTGGCTTATTTGCTGATCTTTTCATTAAGACCAGAGGGTAATTACGCCGGAATCGTGCGCCTGGCTGAAATGGCCGCCTACCCGCTGCTGCTGGTCTTGCCGCAGCGCTTCCCGCTCCCCTCGCTAGTAAAACCAGGCTCCAGGCAGGTCGGAAAACCCGTCCAGCGCCGTTATGCCGCCGACCCAGCGCTGCTGGGTGAACTTCTGACCCTGGGGAGTGAAACCCATCAAGATAATGTCTACCAGTCCATCGCCAGCGCTGTGTCTCAGGCTATGCTGGCGGACATCTGCCTGGTGGTCTTACCACCGACTGAAGATGGGGAGCTGATCTTCCCCTCTGGCTATGACCTGATCCGCGAAGAACCTCTGGATGGCTTCAGCCTGGCTAGTGGCGAGCTGCCCGAGATCGCCGGGGCTTTGCGCGCCGGTGCTTCGCTCAGCTTGCCAGCCAGCAGCACCTCTACAGACCTGAAAAGTATCGCGGCGGGCCTGCATCTCGAACATAGCGGACACCTGGTCGAAATGCCCATCCTTTCCAGCGAAGCCCAACCCTTGCTGGGGATCATCTTGCTCTCCCCCCTCTCAAATCGTTTCTGGTCCCGGGAAGATCAGGAAGTGCTGGAGGGGCTTGCCGGTCGACTGGCATATCTCTTGCAACATTCACAGGTGCTCTACGAGTTGCAGTCCGGGCTCGAAGGAACACAGGCGAGCTTGTTAGCCGCTCAAGAAGAGATCGAACAGGTTCGCGCCGAGAACAGAAACCTGTTAGCACAATCAGAGGCTACTCAGGAGACGGGCAGTCTAGACCGGTCTCAAGCCGGTAGCCTGGCAGCCTTGATCCTTGCCCACGAAGAAGCTCAAGAGCTGATCGCACGTTTGCGGGCCGACAATGAGCAGCTCCGGCTGAGCAGCGGAGGGCCTATACAGGAACAGGGTGAAATTCTGGATCCCGAGTTGGCCCGAATTCAGGGGAGCCTCACCAGTGAAGCGGAGCATCTTGAATATCTCGAAGGAGAACTGCGACTGGCATTGGAAGAAGTAGCCCACCTGAGAGCAGGACTCTCGCAGGCCGATGAAAAAATGTTGATCTATCAGAAAAGCGACAACGCCGCCTCCATAAGCTCGGAAGAGACCGAGGATAAAGCTGCCATCATTCAGGAGCTGCGCCGCCCCATGTCGTCCATCATCGGTTACACGGACCTCCTCCTGGGGGAGTCGCTCGGCATCCTGGGTGAAAAGCAGCAGAAATTCCTCGAACGGATCAAAATCTCGTCGCACCGGTTGAATAAACTTATCGATGAATTGGCTGACCTGACTACGCCGCCGGATGGGCGGCTGCAATTGATCTCCGAAACCATCGACCTGAATGAAGTCATTGATATTGCGGTTGACCAAACCCAGTACCAACTGCGCAAGAAAAACATCGTCCTTAGGGTGGACGTGCCCGCCGATTTGCCCAAATTGTGTACGGACCGGGTTTCTCTCGGGCAAGCCCTGACGAACTTACTTGAGAACGCCGGAGAGGTCACCTCCCCAGAAGGAGAGATAACCCTCGGGGCGCGCTTGCAAAATGGGGATATCGACCGGGAATACATGTTATTGCAGATCAGCGACCAGGGGGGCGGTATCCCCCCCGAAAATATCCCCCACGTTTTTTCACGCGTCGTTCACGCCGAAGGCAGCCACGTCCAGGGAGTCGGTGAAAAACACGCTGGCTTATCTATCGTAAAAATGCTGGTTGAGAACCTGGGTGGGCGTATTTGGGTAGATAGTGAGCCCGGGGTTGGGGCAACTTATAGCATCCTGCTGCCCCTCACACCCAAGGGTTCCTCTGGAAATGGGTCTGGAGTGGGGCTGGCATGAGCGACTTGAACCAGGTGCTGCTGGGCGCATTGGCTGCTTTGCTCTCCTCAGCCATCATCATCGGTAGCCTGATCCTGGCCTTTACCGAGGGTGGGCAGAGCCTGGCCATGTCATTCACCCCCACCAGCAGCCCCAGCCCACTGCCACCTGTTGACACTCCCAAACCTGGAGAACCCACCTTCACCCCTTCACCCACCAGTTTACCCAGTGCCACACCCGAGCCTATAGCCGTGTATAATTGCCCGATGCCCAAGGGCTGGCTGCAAATCGAAGTGCTGCCGGGCGATACTCTGGACAGCATTGCGGCGATGTATGCTACCAACCTGGCCAGGCTGCAGGTTGCCAACTGCCTG
>DAOVXM010000301.1 GCA_030636125.1 Chloroflexota bacterium
AACTTGAATATAAAAACGCCAATCCGGCATTTGCTAAAAGTAATTTGCGGTTTTGACACCAGATTTATTTTAAAATTCATTCCGCAAATTACTTACAAATATCTCTATCCAAAAATCTTCTTTTAGGATTTATCTAGCTGGCTGGTCGCAGACGCCGTAGCCCGATGATGGCCGAGGCCATCAGGATGAGGGCAATTAAAAATCCTGCGGAGAGGAAGACCGCGATCCTCCAATCGAGTTGTTCCCACCAGGATGTGGGTTGGGCTGGCTGCGCCCACGGTGGACCACCGGCTTCACCTTCATGGGAATGTTCCCCAGGTGGTGCATCTCCTCCATCTTGTCTACCTGCTCCCGGCTGTTGCTCGCCGGGTGGAGCATCTCCACCTAGTCTGCCTGCTCCAGGCTGGTGCTCATCGGGTGGGATATTTCCATCTGGATTACCTGAGCCAGACTGCTGGTTGCCAGCTTGGGGAGACTGACGATTGCCTCCACTCGGCAGGTTCTGATTGCCTGAGGAGGTGTTATTTTGGTCGCGTAACCACGGGGGTCCGGTCTGGCGGCTACCACTACTATCAGATTGCCACCAAGGTCCACCACCGCCGCGTGCCGGTTCTGCCACCTCCGGAGCAGTGGGTTCCCAGGAGCGGATAAAGCCCACAATAGCCTGGATTTCATCATCGCTCATGCGGTCGCCCCAGGCGGGCATGGATGTACCCGGTACGCCCAACGTGACAATTTGTTGAATAGCCGCGTCGTTGGTATCTTCCAGATAACCCTTGACGTTCAGGGAAGGCGCGCGTGGTGTGCCCTGGCCCTCGGGGGCATGGCAGCGTGAGCAGTTGTTGGTATAGAGTTCCGCTCCCAGCGCCAGGCTTTCCTCAGTGACCGGGACCGGCCGGTCAGGCGCCGGGATTGAGCCGCTGGGAACTTGATCCCATTGGGTGATCAACGTTACCAGGGCAGTGACTTCTTCGTTTGTCAGGGAGTTTTCCCAGGGAGCCATCAGGGTTCCTGGAGAGCCTTTCAGGATGGTGCGTTCCAAATCATCGTGCGTTTTTTCGCGTACAGATGGATCATTCAAGGCTGGGGCAAGGCTGGTGCCCAGGCCATCTGCGCCGTGGCAAGCCACGCATTGTTGTGCATACAGGGTGATCCCTTGGATTAGGATCTCTCCTTCGGGCAGGCCTGCCAATTCCTCAAGTATGGCAGGGTCGGGCTCAGTCGTGAAAGGTACCAGAGGGGCTAACCCCATATTAACGACCCGATCCTGAGTTGCTTGCCAATCGCCAAACTGGATGAGCGTTACCAGTTCCCCAATTTGGTATTCACCAAGCGGTCCGCCGTCTTCTTTGCTCCAGGCGGGCATCGATGTGCCGAATAGACCGCGCGAGATGATCTTGTGGAGTGTGTTGTAGTCCGCGGTGCTTAAGGCGGGGTTATCCAGGGCAGGTGTGGCACCAATGCCTTCGCCTGCCAGGCCGTGACAAACCGAGCAGTTTTCGGCGTATATCGTCATGGCATCGTCCAGGTCGGCGAGGATTTGGTCATCTTGGGCAGAGACGATACGAGACGGCTCTTGCACGGCATACAGCAAAATACCAGCGGCGATCAGGCTGGTGGCGAAAATGCCGAGAAGGGTTTCGATTATTCGCGGGGATAGTTTGCGTTTGTTCATGCGTATACCACCTGAGACGGATCGAAATTCTGGCGGGTGATAGGAGAGCCGGTATCCACTTTGACCAGCCCGTCTTCAATCGCGATGGGGAACAAGTCGAGTGGACGGGGGGCGGGTGGGGTAAGCAGGTCGCCCTCCACCGTAAACTGGGAATTGTGGCAGGGACACACGAAGGCGCCCTGTGTTTGCTCCCAGGGGACATTGCACCCCAGGTGAGTGCAACGCTGGTGGATTGCTAAAAAGCCGCCATCCTGTAAGCGAGACAGATAAAATCTCCCGTTGGAGATATGCGTCACCGAGCCAGGAGGAAATTCGTCTACCTCACCGGCGGTAACCTCGCTGCCAAATTCACCCTCTGCCAATCGGGGTTGCATATAGGCTAATGTCACTCCTACGACTTCGAGAGCTACCAGACCACCCAGCGCAGCCCAGGCGATTTTTAAGGCATCACGCCGGGAGACAGGTTTTTCAGGTGGATTCTCTTGTGTGTGAGATTTGTTAGGTTGCATAGCGTGCTCCGTTTTGTTGTTTTGGTTCAGGTTTCGAAAGTTGGTGATTGAGACAAATGAGGTCCATGACACAACACTCCACTTATCTCAATGGGTTGGCATATTCCAGGGCCAGTACAGGCTCATACCTGGGCCTCGGAAGAAGATACCGACAGCAGTCAAGACGATCAGTGCTATAAGCAGGAATGTGAATAGCACCAGGATGCGTTCTTCTTTGTTAGCATGAAAGTACTTCTTTACGGTTTCATCCAGGCCAATCAATCCCAGTAAAACGATGCTGAGAGGGATCAGTCCGTTGGAGATTATGCTGGGCCAATTGGTTAGCCAATCAGACCAGTTAAGCACGAATTCATCCAAAACCACCCAAGTGGGCACGATGATGAGCGCTAATCCGGCTGAGAGCAAGCTTAAGTAGCGACCACGCCAGGAGCGGAAATAGATACCAACGCTTTCGGAATTAACGTCGTAAAAAGGCAGCAGAGCCAGGGCAGTCAAAGCCAGACCCGGAATGATCACCGCTCCGACCAGGGGGTGGAAATGTAGCAATAGTTCTTGCAGGCCCAAAAAATACCAAGGTGATTTTGCTGGGTTAGGGCTGATTTCGGGGTTGGCGATACCTTCCAAGGGAGCGGATACCAGAATAGCCCACCCTAGCAGGATTACTGTCCAAACCAGAGCGAATGCCATCTCCCGCCGGACCAGATGGGGGATTGTAGTCACCCGTTCCATACGTGGTTTTTCAGTTTCATCAGGAGATTTGGGAATGGTTAAGCCACCATCTTTACGTACCCGCCAGAAATGTAGAGACATTAAGGAAACGATTAATAATGGGATGAAACTGATGTGCAGGGAATAAAAGTTTAGCAGCGTGGCTGCGCTGACTTCAGGACCGCCGAGTAAGAGGCGGCTGAGATACGGCCCGGCAATTGGGATATAGGTGAGAATGCTGGTACCGACAGTGATAGCCCAGTAAGCTAGCTGGTCCCATGGGAGTAAGTAGCCGGTGAAATTCGCTCCTAAAACCAGTAACAACATAGCTATGCCCACCAACCAGTTTGTTTCGCGAGGTGCCCGGTGGCCGCCTGTGAAGAATACTCGCAATAAGTGCAGGAAGGTGATCACAACGAGCAGGTTGGCTGACCAATGGTGTATGCTGCGTAGCAAGTCACCGAACCAAACATTGTTGCGCAAAGCCAGGATGTCTAAATATGCCTGGGAAGGGCTGGGAGTGTAATTCATCTGGAGGAAAATGCCGGTGAACGCTAAGAACATGATCAACATGCCAGAGAGACCACCTAACCCCCAGGTATAAGAAAGGCGTAAAGTGCGTACAGGGACTTTCGTGGGGTGGAGATGTAATACCAGGTTGTTTACAACCATGCGCATACGCCCGCGGTCGTCAGTGGGCAGCCCGGATGGACCGAGGGCATTATAGATGCGTTCAAACATTTTGGTGGGTTGTTGATTGGAGTCGGTTTTATTCATGGATGATTTCTCCTGCTGCGTGCCTAATTTACGGCTGAATCACTTTGGCGAATATATAACATTTGCCGTAACTACTCAGCCTAGTACAGTTGGGCGTAAGTCCTCTGGCATTTGCATATCACCCCGCCCAACTGTTAAAGTACTTTGCACATTAACATTCAACTGTAAAAGGATTTCCGCCGCAAAGTACTAGGGCAGTATAGCTGGCTCATTTGAAGAAAGTATTGACATTATGTGAAGTATTTATGAAGAATGTACAATTTCTTCATACAAAGTTCTCCAAGTGTTCATAAATTCTTCACACCCATTGTTTATATTGCTAGTGTTGCGCGGCGAAAGTGACTCGATAGTTTGGTAATAATGGCGCAACACTTTAAGCAGCTGGGCAGGAGACAACAGAAATCACTGATTCAATTAGGCCCAACTGCACAAGATGTAAGACAAAATAAGTGAACACTGGAGGTGTATTATGTTGAAAAAGTTAATCGTAGCTGCTCTATCCACGATCGTAGTTGGCGCAGTTGGAGCGAGTGCTTACAGCGCTGTGGTCACTTCGCCGGTGCAACCGGAAGCTGTGGCGGTATCGGCCTCGTTTGATGAGGCTTCACAAATCCAACCCGCCACAGGTCAGGGAAAAGGTCCTGCTTGGAGTAATTCGGATGAAGCGACGGCCTTGGAAGATCTGGGTCAAGCCGGGCAGTCCATGCAGGGTCAGACTGCCGGACAAAATAGAGGTCAGCAGAATCAGGCAGACGGACAAAACGTAGGGCAGCAGGGACAGGCTCAGGAAGGCGAACGTCAGGGCCAGGGGCGCGGCGGGAGAGGTGGAGGTGGTCGTTGGGCCAGCGACAATGGCTCCGGCGGCGCAAC
>DAOVXM010000203.1 GCA_030636125.1 Chloroflexota bacterium
CCTAACCAACTGGTATGTGCGCCGCAGCCGACGCCGCTTCTGGAAGAGCGAGGAAGATACCGACAAGAATACGGTCTACGCCACGCTCTACCATGTGCTGGTTAAACTCGCCAAGATCCTGGCCCCGTTCACGCCTTATGTGACCGAAGTGATGTACCAAAACCTGGTGCGCAGCGTGCGGGATGACGCCTATGAGAGTATCCATCACACGGACTGGCCAGTCGCTGATTCTGCTGTTGTGGATGAAGAATTGATAAACCAGATGGCCCTGGCCCAGCGGATCGCCAGCCTGGGCTTGAGCGCGCGCAGTGGGGCTGGTATCAAAGTGCGTCAACCACTCGCTAAAGCCCTGGTGCACGTCAATATAGGTAGCGCCGAACTCAGCGATGAGGTCATCGCTATCGTCTCGGATGAATTGAATATCAAAGCCTTTACATTTGTCGAAGAGGCTGGAGAACTGGTCAGCTATCGCATCTTACCTAATAATAAGCTGCTTGGACCCAAGTTTGGAGCGCAATTCCCCCAGGTGCGCGCCGCTCTAGCTAGTCTAGACCCAGCCGGAGTCACCAGCAAGATTGAAGCGGGCGAACTGGTCACGATCACCCTTGGCGACGAATCCATCAATCTGACACCTGAGGAAATCCTGGTGGAAACCCAACCCGCCGAAGGATTAGCCATCGCCGCCGATAAGGTGGTTACAGTCGCGGTGGACTCGGTCATCACCCCCAAACTGCGCTCCGAGGGTCTGGCGCGTGAAATCGTCCGCCGGGTTCAGGCCCAACGCAAGAACGCCGATTTCAACATCGAAGACCGTATCACCACTTACTACCTGGCTGAAGGCGATTTATCCGAGGTCTTCACCACCTGGGGCGACTATATCAAAGCCGAGACTCTGACCACGGAGCTGGTCGCTGGTGAGCCGGCTCCTGAGGCCTACACCGAAACTCACCGAGTGGAGGGTATGGAATTTACCATTGGGGTGCTGCAGAAAGTTAAGGTCTAGCGCCCCTGATACCTTGTGGAAGCTCACGCTCAAGGAAGTAAAGGGTGTTCATGCCGAATCCCTTAACCTCGAATTCGCCTCTCTCACTGCAGACGAAGTCGTCCTTGATCAGCTCGTAGGTATTCTCACTGATGGTGATCTTCATAGGCTCCGACAGGGTTTCCATGCGCGCCGCTAGATTCACCCCAGGACCAAAGATATCGTAGACATATTTCTGGATGCCAACGAGGGAGCCGACCACGGGGCCAGAGTTTATGCCAATGCGGCAATGCCAGGCTTCGGCATGGGCTGAATTACGGCGCTCAATATAACGCAACATCCGCAGAGCTACGAGCGCAATATTATGTGCGTGGTCCGGCGTGGTCACCGGTAAACCTGAGACGGCCATATAAGAATCACCAACAGTCCTGATCCGCTCGCAGTCGAACAGATCGGTAATGCGGTCAAATACTGTAAAAATATCGTTGAGCTCGGTAACTAGGGCTGCGGGGTCTTGTGAAATAGCTTTCTCGGTGTGTCCGACGAAGTCGACCATAAGAATTGAGGCGTTGGGAAATAACTGCGGTGTGACCGTGCCGTACTCCTTCATCTCCTCGTAAACGGACTTGGGCATGATGTTAAGCAGCAGGCGCTCGACCCGGTCCTTCTCGCGCTCAACCTCCCGGGCGTTCTTCTCCGCCATCTTGGAGTAAGACTCAAGCATGTACTCGGCCTGCTTCTGCTTGGATATATTGTGACATTCAACCACAATCTGGTCTGAAGAATCCGACAATTCTCTCAGCTCGACAGCCACGGGAATGCTGCGACCGCTGGACTGCGCTTCGGTCTCAAACTTGTACGGACGCCCGTTTTGAAGGCGCGACAAAGCGCGATCTGCTTTGAGGTCGTGCAAACGTTTGGTTAACGGCTCATCAACTTCGCTGCCAGGAGGAAACCACTTAAAGAAGTTGGCATTCTCGAAGAGCACCGTCCAATCATCCGGTTCGACGATAGCAATACCAATACCAAGGGTTTGGGCCACCTGCCGCAGCGTTTCAGCATCTGGTACAACTGTGGTTTTTTCCGAATCCGATATTGACACAATTAGCTCCTTGCGATGATGAAGTTCTTGCGGCTTATAAATTCATCCTCAACATGCTGGATATCCTCTTTATCGAAGTCGAAGTCCTCCAGCGTTTCTCTGAGCAGTGCAGCCGACTCATAAAAGGCAGTTTCAGTGATACCCAGGTGGGCATGCACGCGCTCCAGGTGCTCGTCGGTATAGCTAGTCGGTCCGCCCATCATGGAGGCGATGAACTTAGTCTGGTGATCGATCAAGCGCTTCATATTCGTATTAGCGAAATATGGGCTCGTCACGGGCGAGTCCACGACCTTCTCATAAAAACTCATTACCACGCGGCTCACACTCGCGAAACCGCCGTATCGCTCGAAAATCGTTCGTTTCATAACTGTAAACGCTCCCTTTTCCATTCTAGATCTCAAAGCGGCTTCTACCTCGATCTAACGCTATACCGCCTGAGATATCACCTGTCCTTACTATTATACTGTAGGATGGCTTTCTGGACAACGTAGACATTATTTGTATTTTTCCAGCAACCAAAAATACAGGTTACAATGTTGGCTACAAGCGAGAGTGAATAAGATGCTGCTATAGCCCAATACCGGAGCCACCATGTTCAAACCCATTTCTCCTAAGCTTAACCTCACCCTCATGGAAATAGAGGTGCTGAGGTTTTGGAAGACCCACCACATCTTCGACCAGTCCAGCGTCCGGCGGGAAGGCGGTCCAGATTACGTCTTCTATGAAGGCCCCCCCACGGCGAACGGTCGACCCGGAGTGCACCATGTGCTGGCGCGCGCTTTCAAGGATATGTTCCCTCGCTATAAGACCATGCGCGGCTATCACGTCATTCGCCGCGGCGGATGGGATACCCACGGTTTGCCTGTGGAGATTGAAGTTGAAAAGCAGTTGGGATTCACCAGTAAAGGACAGATCGAAGAATACGGTATCGACCGCTTCAACGAATTGTGCCGCAAATCGGTCTTCACCTATATCCAGGACTGGGAGAAACTCACCGACCGCATCGCCTTCTGGGTGGATATGGATGACGCCTATGTCACCTACACCAATGACTATATTGAGTCGGTGTGGTGGATATTAAAACAATATTGGGATAAAGACCTGCTTTACCAGGATTATAAAGTCGTCCCATACTGCCCGCGCTGCGGAACGCCGCTCTCTGACCACGAAGTCGCCCAGGGATATCGGGAGGTTGAAGACCCCTCGATCTTCGTGCGCCTGCCTCTGGCGGACGACCCAAATACTTCCTTGCTGATATGGACTACCACCCCCTGGACGCTACCTGGAAATGTAGCCATAGCTGCCCATCCAGACGAGCAATATGTTACCGTAGAACGTGAGCTTCCCGAAGGCGGCAGTGAACGACTCATCCTGGCGAGCGCCCTGCTTGAAAGTGTCTTCGGTGACGATCAAGTCAAGATCATAGATTCTTATAAGGGGAAAAAGCTCAAGGGGAAACGTTACCAGCCCCTGTTCACCTTCATACACTCTGATAAGCCAGCCTATTATGTGCTCCTGGGAGATTTCGTCACCACCGAAGACGGCACCGGCTTGGTTCACCTGGCGCCGGCCTTCGGCGCTGAGGACATGCAGGCTGCCAAGACTTTCGACCTACCCATCCTGATGACCGTCACTCCGGCAGGAAAGTTCACCCCCGAAGTGAGCTCCTGGCGTGGTATGTTCGTAAAAGAGGCCGACCCGCTCATCGTGCAAGACCTCGAATCACGCGGGCTACTACTCCAAGCTGGAGAGTACACCCACACTTATCCCTTCTGCTGGCGTTGCCATACACCTCTGCTTTATTATGCCCGTAGCACCTGGTACCTGCGCACCTCCCAATTCAAGGACAAATTGGTGGCGCTCAACCGAGAGATCAATTGGGTTCCTGAGCACATTCAAGAGGGGCGCTTCGGCAATTGGCTGGAGAATAATGTGGATTGGGCTTTAGGCCGCGAACGGTATTGGGGCACACCTTTACCAATCTGGATCTGCGAAACCTGCAACCACCAGCGGTGTATTGGCTCAATTGCAGAGTTGTCAGAACTAGCTGATCAGGACATGTCCGGGCTAGACCTGCACAGGCCATATGTGGACGAGGTGCGCTTCCCCTGTCCTGAATGTGGCGGACAAATGGAGCGGGTTCCCGAGTTGATCGATGTCTGGTTTGACTCAGGAGCCATGCCGGTAGCCCAGTGGCATTATCCTTTCGAAAACCAGGAGCTCTTCCAGACACAGTTCCCTGCTGACTTCATTTGTGAGGCGGTTGACCAGACGCGCGGCTGGTTCTACTCGCTGCACGCCATCAGCACATTGCTCTTCGAGCGAGAGTGTTATCAGAACGTCATCTGCCTGGGGTTGATCCAAGACAAAGATGGGCAGAAGATGTCTAAATCGCGCGGCAACATGATAGACCCTTGGGATGTGATCAACCAGCATGGAGCCGACGCCTTCCGCTGGTACCTGTATACGACCAGTCCACCAGGTCAGGAACGGCGCTTCTCGGTCAATCTGGTTGGCGAGGTGGTGCGCAATTTCACCCTGACGCTATGGAATGTTTATGCCTTCTTTGTGACTTATGCTAACCTGGACGGCTGGAAACCCACCAAAGATGACCTCCCGGAAAAAGCGATCGTGTATAACGACCTGGATCGCTGGTTGCTCTCCGAATTACACACCCTGGCGCGCGATGTGACAACCGCTTTCGACCTTTATAACGTACCAGGAGCCACACGACCCATCCAGGCCTTCGTGGACATCCTCTCCAAGTGGTATTTGCGCCGCTCACGACGCCGTTTTTGGAAGAGCGAATCTGATGGCGATAAGAGAGCGGCTTATGCCACACTGTACGAGACGCTGGTGACGTTAAGTAAACTTATCGCTCCCACCATGCCTTTTCTAGCCGAAGAACTCTACCAGAACCTGGTACGTTGCGTCGATGCTTCCGCTCCCGAATCTGTCCACCTGGCTGACTGGCCATTGGTCAACCGTGCCAAAATCAATGAAAAGCTCAACCGGGATATGCGGCTGGTGATGAAATTGGCTTCCTTAGGACACGCAGCCCGCAACCAGGCAGGCATTAAGGTGCGCCAACCTTTAGCTGAGGTCGCCTTCTCCGTCAGCAACAAAGAGGAAACACGCGCCCTGGAACGCTACGCCGACCTGTTAGCTGAGGAGCTTAACGTCAAGCAAGCGCGCAGCCTGGGATCCGCGGGCGAAGCAGTCTCATACAACTTAAAACCCCTACCAAAACAGCTTGGGCAGAAATACCAGGCCCAATACCCCAAGATCAGCGCGGCTATCCTGGAACTCGACCTCGAGGGAGCCGCCCGCGCCTTGCTGGACGAGCACACCTTGCTGGTCAGCGTTGAAGGCAGGGCTTATAAAATCTTGCCCGAAGAAGTCGAGGTGCGCACAGAAGCAAAAAGCGGCTTTACCGTGGCCTCCGAGGGCGCTTACCTGGCAGCATTAAAGACCGACCTCACACCTGAGCTGGTCAGCGAAGGGTTGGCACGCGAGTTCATACGCCATGTGCAGGACTTACGCAAGCAAGCCGGTCTCGATATAGCCGACCGCATCTATCTCTAC
>DAOVXM010000432.1 GCA_030636125.1 Chloroflexota bacterium
GTATTTTGTGGATGAGGACGATAGGCCTGAGTCAGGGAAACAGAATTGATTTTGCGATTGATTAGGCAATACCTGATCTATCCAATTTACCGATTGTACGCATGGATAGATAGTTGGCGGCACATCCCTAACGAGCCATTGCCAGCTGTTTGATCAATTCTCTCTCATTCCAAATTCGTTTCTGTACCTACCGATGAAGTCAAAACTTCAGGTAGCTAGATTCACTCATAAGCCAATACTTCGCGGATGGTCAGCCGTGTAGCACTACGCGCCGGTATCACGCTGGCCAGAATCGAGAGCCCCAGCACAACCCCTAACCATATAAATATGCCGTCAAGAGTAAAAGACAGCGGGATAGGGACGTTAATCATCGCTTCGCTGATAATTTTCAACAACAAGTAGCTGATCGGAAATGAGAGCAGCACCGCGATCGCCCAACTGATCAAGCCGATGAGAGCGCCTTCCACGACCACAGACTTCATGATCGCCAGGTCAACCGCTCCGATGGCGCGCATCACGCCAATCTCGCGTGTGCGTTCCAGTACATTCATACCCATGGTCCCTGTCAAACCGATACTGCCCACAACCGCGGTCAGCAAGGCCATGGTCAACAAGAATGTTACCAGAATATTGACCATCTGGGCGCTCTGCTCCTGGGCTTCGGCCCCGGTCTGCACGTCGGCTACATTGAACCCGCGTCCTCGCAAATACTGGTCCAGCGCGGTGCTGATCTTCTGTTGACCTTCCTTACTTTGATCGTCTGTCACCAGGCGGTAAGAAGATGCCTTGTTGGACATATTCTGAAGCGCAGAGATCTCTTCATAAGTCGCATAACTCAAAGGATCTCCTATAAAATCTACAAAGCTGAATACCCCTACCAGGGTCCAATCCGCTTCTCTTCCCCCTGAAACGCTCAAGCTCAGAGTATCCCCTGGCTTCAAATCAGGGTACGTGTCCCAGATCGCATCCGAGATCACAATTGCCCTTCCGTCACCGGGGAGCAGCCAGCGTCCTACCACCAACTCAGGTTCGAGCAATTCACTGTCCGCCGGAGGGGCAATAATTTGCAGATTCTCGACCACTCCACCGTCTTGATCGAGGATTTCTCCAAAAGCACCTGACCATGCCTCGATATCTAAGACGCCTGGTACCTGTAGTACGGCACCCTCTACTTTTGAAATGCGGTAAGGCTGCTTGAAATTGAGGGTTACATCGGCTATGAAATGCTTCTGCAGCTGATCCATATAGGTCTGCATGGAGACGCGCACGTTAAAAACGGCGATAAAGATAGCACCGGATATGGTCAGGGTGAACAACGTGAGCAGCAAGCGACCCTTGCGCCGGAAGGTGTTGCGGATTGAAAGCAACATCGGTCGTGAGAGCCAGCGCAGCCATCTCCCAAGTCGATCCCACAGGGCGCCGACCGTTGGCTGGTCACCAAGATGATCATTACTGATTGCCCGGCGCACCTTGATCTTCGAACCGCTGTTTACGGGGATAAATCCAGCTACTAGGGGCACGATCAGGGCGATCATGGTCTGGATGAGAACTACAGCAGGGATGATACGAAAGTCCTGCAAATTAGCTTTCATTAGATTTGCCATCAGCTGCGCTAATCCATACCCGGCGATTGCCCCAAGAGGAACAGCAATTACTAGGGCAACGATACCGTATGCGAGTATCAATAGGAGATACATGCCCAATATTTGGGCGCTGCGCGCCCCGATAAGCTTCATCACCCCGATCTGGCGTAAATGCTGGATAATCAGGGCGTTGAGGGTATTGACGATAAGAGAACTGCTGAGCAGCACGACCAGCACACCAAGTGCCCCCATAACGCCGAAAATAGCCAGGGCCATGTCTCCAAATGGGTGTTGGTCAGATTTGCTGTACACTGCCTGATAAACCTGGCGACCGCTCTTTTCTATCTTATCTTCGATCGCCGCAGAGATTTGCTCTATATAAATCTCGTCACTCGAATCACCACTGACGGTGGCGTAGAGCCTGCTGTGTTGCTCTGGTTGGCCCAACCAGGCCAGGGAATCATATGTTATATAACCCTTGGTGGGAGCCGTAAAATCGCCCGCTGCGGTTTGATCGACCACGATGCCCACTACTGGCATATGGCGGATGGTGCCGTCGGCTAGCTGAATACGGAGAACATCCCCAACTTTGTAGCCCGAGTCACTCATTGGTTCGAAGCCAATGACCAGATCTTTCTCACCTGGTAATGAACTACCTTCCTTTGGGTCGAGCAGGTTAATCCCAGGATTTTCGAAATCGTCGATGGCCACCAGTTTGAGATTCTGCACAGGCTTACCATCCTCGACGACGCTCACGGTCAGGTTGTGACGCCCCTTGACCTCCGCTACTCCAGGGATCTCCACCACCGAATTGATGAAATCATCGTCGAATGGATCGGTTATGATCTCGATATTGGCCGGGTTCACCGCCACATAACTGGCAATCAGGTCCTCGGATAGGATAAAGTATGCATTGGCAATGGTGCCGATGGCGAATACCCCCACGGCTATCGAAGCGACCACCAGCAGGGTGCGAGTCTTGTTATCCCACAAGTCAGCTAACACCTTGCTCCAGCGCGGTCTAATGATACTCTTCTTCGCCCTCATTACTCCCCGCAGTCCCCGTTTCTGGTCAGGTTCTCTTCCAGGTGCGTCTGAGCCGCATTTTCAAGAACTTTATGAGTGGGTGGCGATCCGCGCAGTAATTGGTAAAAAACTTCCCTGGGCAATAATGACAGCTTGACTGATCCCTCCGCGGCGGCGTCCACGTTAGCGACTGAATTCTCACTATACATCGATTCAATTTCGCCGAAGTATTGTCCCTTTCCCAGACGCACTAATTCCAGGATGGGTTCAGTCAGGTCTTGCATATCAACCTCTGGATGTTTGAAAATCGTTGTTTTTATATTGATTTGTAGTTAAGTACATGTCATGCATAAGCTATTAATCACGGTCAATGCTTTCTGAATCATACCTTAAAAACAAGAGCTAGGTGATTGAATAAATTGCGTGTACCCTAATACATCAACCAAACTGATAATAACACGCTCGTACGCTGGTGTCTGGGGATCATAGCGAAGAGCGCCTCCAGGATGGTTATATTCAACCCCGTTACTAAAACTGCACTACTCCTTGGACTTCTCCCTGGCTGAAAAGTTGTTTGCTGGAGTAGAGGATCAGGATGCATTGATAGTGTGAACGGTAAAGCAAGGATCGTAAAGAAAAGACGCCCGAATTGCTCCGGGCGTTTTTCATTCGTTATGGATAATTCGTATGTTGTGTTTTAATGGACCTACAATCGTAATACACGGCCCAAAAAGCCATCACATTTAACCTAAAATTGGTAGATAAAGTATTCAAGGTTAGTAGAGTGCAAAGAAAAGAAATAGAACACGAGCAAGTGCATTGATTAACTTAATGTACCCGGGACTTCTCTATCTCACCTAGTTGAAC
>DAOVXM010000465.1 GCA_030636125.1 Chloroflexota bacterium
CGATAGGGTTTTCCTTTTTCCCCACGCTGGCGTACATGTCGATCCTTAATAATCCGTGGGCGTGTACATTAGCTCCCGGCTTGGTACAGAGTGTGAGGGCTTTGGTTGCGGCCCCACCTGTGCCAATGAGCTCAACCAGGATTTGTTCGCCAGCAAAATTCACCTCCACGCGCTTGTCACGTGTGGGGTTTCCCAGGCTCACACTCACCGCGTTTTTCATACCGTTTCTCCATTTCTTCGCTACTATCTCGCATGTATCTGAACTTATTCATGACGCGCAAGAAGCAGGACCGGCGAAGCTAGTCACAAGTTACGGAAACTTCTTGAAGTGGAGCCGATAAAACCCCAACTCATGATAATGCCAATTTTTATTGAACTACTGATTACTAGCAAATGGAATACCACTCCACCCAAGCATCCGATTATTCCCATAATCAGATGCGAATTCGACTAAGACTCTGTTGATGGCTATTTCCACACTAGGGCTTGAGGCATTCGCACTTCTTGATCTGCAAAATCAGTACGCGATCCTCGCGGACTCTATGGCCTGAGGTCGATTGTTGCCAATACCGGTATGTGATCGGATGCTTGTGTCTGAACCACTTGGGCTTCGACAGCTATTAAATCCTCGGTATGCCATATCCAGTCAATACGCTGGTAAGGGTCGCCAGAGGAGAACGTGAAGCCTGATCCAACGCCTGCGTCGCTCCACGAATCCCGTAGACCCGCTTCAACGATCATCTCCATCTCGGTTGAGTCGGGTTCCGCATTCAGATCCCCGAGCAGCAGGGAATAACCCTGCCCATCCCAGAATTCAAGAATAACTGGCACCTGAGCCTGTCGCGCGAGGCTATCGGGACCGAGGTGGTGCAGGTGAGTACCGATGACCAGTAGCGGTTGTGGTCCTCCTGCATCAATCCGCGCCCATAGGTACCCTCGCTTCATCAGCGTGCCTGCGAGTGGTAGATCACCCCATCCAGATTCAAGCACCGGGTATCGGGAAAGAATTGCATTACCCCAGATGGGTTCTTCTGTGCCCTGGAACAACATTGGCATATCCAGGCGCTGTGAAAGCCAGGTAGGCATGTCAGCCGCCCCATCCATCAATCGCACCCGTGAGACCTCTTGAAGGACCACGATGTCAGCTCCGGAATCCTCGATGACATCGGCAATAGCTTCCAGGTCTTGACTGCCAGCAAAGTTAAATCCAGAATGGATGTTGTAACTCATCACCTTTATCGGGAGACCCGATGGTTGCTCCGGCAAAGGTCCTGAACCTAGCAGCGCCCAATATACAAACGGCACCAGGGCTAAAATCCCCGCCACCGATATACCAGACAGATCCCATGAAGCCACCTTGGTTTGCGATCGATCCTGAACACTGGCTATCAAAACAAACAATCCCAGCAGGGCGGCTGCAGCCGCCGGGAAGGCCTGGCGCGGGAAGGGCAATGCTATGTCCTGGGCAAGGTAGAACGCGAATACGAGGGTAAGGAAGAGCACCATCCCTCCTCCCGCTGTGACCGTCGTTCGCCATAACCCAGCGCGGCTGGCTTTTGAGCTAACACCGGCGACGACTGCCCACCCCCAACCCATGAGCAGTTGCGCGATGAGAAGCGTTACCACTATCATCCCACCCGCCTGATCTGCATAAAAAACGGCCAACGTCAGGCCGATTGCAATGAAAAGTGCAAGTATCGGGTGCAAAGTTCGTGGGCGGGCAAAGCCCCAGGCAATGCCAGCTGCCGCCGCCAGACTCCCCAGCATGACGATAACAAAACCAAGTGGAGTATTCAAACCAGCCACCTCTTCCACCCAACCCTGGCTCTGGAAGAACAGCAACTGAAGCACCAAGTATGGGCCGATGGCCAGGAGAGGAATAGCACGCCTCCAGGTGGTCTCACTGGGAATCTCACTCCCCAGTTTGGGCTCTCGCCATAACGCCCAGAAAATCAGAAAGACAATCACAACCACGACCAGCAATGGTATTACCCCGGAGATCGTGCTCAGGTCTCGTGCGCCAAAGACGCCACGCAGTGCGATATCGAAGGCTAAACCTAAAACTATCCCGTACACCCATCGCGGCGCAGCTCTTTCTCCTTGCATCCTTACGTGACCGATAAAGATGGGCAGAAAGATCAGAAATAACCCCATACCAGCGATGCTCAATCCAAAATCCAAGGCAGGACTCGCGCTCAACTGTTCTGCCAATCGCACGACCGCCACCCCACCGGCGGCGATCCAAAGAGCATTACGCGCTCCTACCAGCCGGCGGAGTGCAGCGGCCAGAAAGCCGAGCAAGAAGGTGCCGAATGCATAAGGGATCAGGTTGAGTGTTGATATCTTTACCGTGTCACGCAGATACCATGCCAGGCTGGGAATGAAAACCCTCAGCAATTGCATGCCTAGTGTAAAAACCAGGACAGGAAGCAGATATTCGAGAGTACGAGAGAAAATGGAAGATCGTGCCTTTGAGTTCATAGTAGTTCCTCCTCACTTATTGGTGCACGCAAAGACGGGCTAACAGCCTTATGGAGATCATCAGTCGGCCCGGGCTGCGTTCTTTTAGGAGCATGAGATAGATCCCGATTACTGTCTGCCTATAAACTGATGTGATAGGGATGAACCTTGCACTCCTAAAGGTGGAAGATTTGATGCCCAGTCAATTAATAACCATTTTCATCAGTTTTATAGAAAATGCAAACGCTATTGACCGACACACGTCAGAGAACACACAGAGGCAGTCATAGGCAATTGCGTGGCCCAAAAAGTTTATCCTCGAAGTTTCTGATTAATATCTTAATCAATCCACCCGAAGGGGGGGGTTGAACCGCTGAGGCACTGAATAAAACTGATTTCACTGACTTCTCGATCAGAGATATCAGTTATCAATCAGCGCTCACATCTGTGAAAAAGAAATGCTGGTCGGATTTTTTCCTATGAGGCGCATCCCGATCGGATTGGACTTAGCCCGGCTTTGGAATTTGGCCGTATACGGATTGCACTGCTATCCATTCGGAAGGGGGTACGGGAGACAATGAAGTGGTTCCCAGCAACCCCCTTTTTGTCCACTCGCGGATTACCCTTCTAGGGTTGCGGAAAGGGCAAGACGGGGGGACTGTGGGGGA
>DAOVXM010000303.1 GCA_030636125.1 Chloroflexota bacterium
GATCGGGATGATCATCATGCGCCCCAACTGGGTGATGAAACGCATGCTGTAAGTCATGATGATACCCGGCGCGGATAACACATGCCGCCATTCAGCCACAAAGCTATGCCATCCGCTGGTGAGCTTGTCGACCGGCTCGAAGTGCTCTTCTACACCCAACAACACTGTTATACCGGCGATGAGCAACAGGGCAGAGGTGACGTAGAAAGTATAGTTATAGCCAAAGGCATCTGCGATAGAACCGCCAATCAAAGGACCCAGGGCAATTCCGGCGCCCATACCAACCTGCAGCAAGCCCATGGAAAACCCCAGGCGCTGGCGAGGGACTGTGGCGGCGACCAGGGCGCTGGCCGCGGCCATCGTGCCTGTGATCAGGCCTTGAATGGCGCGCAGGAAGACCAATTGTTCAGCCGAGCTGACGAAGGCCATCAGCAATATAATAATCGATCCGCCAAACATGGAACGCTCGACCATGAGCTTACGCCCGTAACGGTCGGCCAGAGCGCCCCAGATGGGCGAGGCGATCATCATGGTGAATGCCTGGGCCGAGTAGACCATGCCGGCCAGGAATTCGACGCTCAGGTTGGTAACCGTTCCCAACGACTCTACGTACAGCGGCAGGAAGGGAAAGATGCTGGAAAAACCGACCGCGGTTACCAGTAGGGCGAGGAATATGATGTATAGAGTACGCTGCCAGCGGTTATCGGGAAGCGTCTGTGTTTGAGATGCGCCCATGGAAAGGTTTTACCAGGTCAGTAAAAAATTAATTGATAGCTATCAATGTCATCTCACACTGAGGGCAATATTGACGTTGTACTCGTAAAATAGGATTCTACCACTTAGGGCAAATATTAACCTCGATGATGAGCCAAGTGAGATCCAATCCACAAAAAAGAGCGGGGGAAAAACCCGCTCTTTTTATGACTAATATAGGGATGCCAAATATGTAGGGAAAATCAACACTCACTATACCCACAAGCATAACATTTTCGGCAGCCCTCTTCATTAATTACCGCCGCTTGACCACACTCAGGACAAAGGTCTCCAAATCTCAGTAACGACTGCTCAGAGTGGGATTCTTCTACAGAGGAAGATAAAGCAGACTCGACCAACATATGGTGACCGTTATCGCTAATGAGATCGTGAAGACCCTTCCCAACATCTTCCTTTGATGGATCCGGGCTGGTGTTTTCGAGATACTCAGCCAAGGCTTGAGCGACGCCATCCGGTAAGGAACGCACCCGGTTGGGTCCGAATCCCAACGAACGACCGCCACCGATCCCAGATAACTGGCGCCAAACCTCCGTGAGGCGGTCTCGCGGGGCAATCGGAGACGCAAGGCGTAAAATATATGAGACCAGGCGACCTATAGCCTCTGAGACCGCGGCAGTATCCGAGCCAGCCTTGGCGGTGCTGACAAAAACTTCAAAAGGTTGGTTACCACCATTTTCATTTATGGTAATAAAAGCTTTACCTAGCGGTGTACTGATGCTGTAAGTATAGCCATGAAGGCTGCGTGGGCGGGGTTTTTTCTTAT
Organism: Chloroflexota bacterium; assembly: GCA_030636125.1. The sequence goes on from DAOVXM010000303.1 coordinate 1,538, forward strand.
CGTGCCACATAGCCATCTGTTCAGATTGGACATTCTCCTTCATTTGCGAAGAATCTGAAGCCACGCTCTTGCCTTTGACCGTGGATTTCGTCTCCAAAACAACTTTCTGCCGTGAGCCAGTCACATAGACAGTGATACCTTTACAACCCAATTCCCAGGCCAATTGGTAAGCCATGGCAACGTCCTCTTCCGTAGCATCACTGGGGAAATTGATGGTCTTGCTCAAACTGTTGTCAACAAAGGCTTGCAGTGCAGCCTGCATGCGTACATGCTCCTCAGCGAGGATATCGGAAGATACTGCAAATACACGCTGGATATCCTCAGGAACCCCTTCCAGGTTCTGGCACGAACCACTCTCCATGACGTGCTCAATAACCTCCTGCCGACTTTCCCCATCCAAACCGGCTTGCACCATAGCCTTTTCAAAATGAGGGCTGGTATAGTTCAACGTCAGGTCGTGACCATTATCGTTCACATGCCGAACATAAGCCAAAGCAAATACGGGTTCACATCCATACCCCTCACAACCAGCAACTGTAGCGATCGTACCCGTTGGAGCGACGGTGGTTTGAGCTGCATTGCGGATGCCATACTCCTGGATGCCGTTCAGGATGATCTGCCAATCAAGCTCGGGACGGCCCCAATCGCCATTATAGGGTGAGAGAGGTTTTGGTGGAGACCATTTTAAATTTTCGGGATCATATATGCTACCCGAAATAGCAGGAAAGGGTCCGCGCTCTTTAGCTAAGTCAATGCTGGTGAGCATAGCATGATAGCGCACAAATTCCATTACTTGTGCACCGAATTCCTGCCCTTCATCGGAGCCATAGCGGATACCGACATGGTACATTAGGTCACCCAAGCCCATAATACCCATTCCGATACGCCGGGCCCGCAAGGCATATTCTTTAAGTTGAGGCACCGCGGGTACATAAGCATTGGCGTCTACCACATCATCCAGAAATATGGTGGCTAGACTGACGCTTTTACGCAGCTTCTCCCAATCAACGGTGCCATCCGCGCTAAGGTGTTGGGCTAGATTTACTGAGCCCAGACAGCAGTTTTCGTAGGGGCCAAGCCATTGTTCACCACATGGATTAGTGGCTTCCAAACGATAAAGATGGGGCACCGGGTTAGAGCGATTGGCTGCATCCAAGAAAAGCATACCTGGCTCACCGTTATGATGGGCGTGCTTGACGATTTTAGCAAACAGTTCACCAGCAGACACAGTTTTATAAACCCGAATCGGGATTCCAGCATCTTCAGCTTCCTCTAAAGTGCCATTAAAATTGCGGTACTCAGGTACAGTCACATCGGGAAAACGCAACTCCCAATCCTTATCATCACGCACTGCCTGCATGAAAGCGTCTGTGACACCTACGGAGATATTAAAGTTAGTGATAGCATTTTCGTCTGTTTTGCAAGTGATAAAAGCATCAATATCGGGGTGATCTACCCGCAATACAGCCATATTAGCCCCGCGGCGGGTGCCTCCCTGGGCGATTTCTGCAAATGCATTGTCATATACTCTGAGAAAGCCCACTGGTCCGGTCGCCTCTCCGGCAGAAGAACTAACCAGTGTATGCTGCGGGCGCAGGCGCGAGAACGAAAAACCATTGCCCCCACCTGTTTGTTGAATCAGAGATGCATCACGTAGAGTTTGAAAGATGCCCGCCGTATCACGGCCCATATCATCCGTGATCGGCAATACAAAACAGGCAGCCAGTTGTCCTAATGGCGTACCAGCACCGGTAAAAGTCGGAGAGTTTGGGAAGAAACTTTTGGATGTAAGAAGCTCATAATAATCAAACGCTCTGCTCATTACATCCCCGATCCAAACCTCTTCCACTTTGGCTACATGATAGGCAACCCTCCAAAACATCTCTTCAACCGTCTCAACCGGCTCTCCATTCGAGCCACGACGCACATAACGGCGAATCAGCACCTGGTGTGCGTTATCTGATAATTCCACCGCTCTCTGATCAACTGGTAAGGAAGGTGTGGGCAGAAGACCATTTTTATCAACTTGTACCAGGGATTCACGTAACATCGACACTTCTCCTTAACAATAATTATGTGTAAAAATTAACTCCACGGCATCCACCTCTTGCTAACCGCAGGATTCCTGGATCAACTTTCTAGCAGTCGATCAATTTCTTGACGAATAGCACCTAGGTCATCTAATCCCAAATAAACGATGGCAAAGCGAATATAGGCTATTTGGTCCAGGTCATTCAGACCAGCGATCACCATATCCCCCACAACACGAGAAGAAACCTCAGCGCGACCCATGGCTTGGAGAGCAGACTCAATCTCTCCAACCAGACGATCAATCTCGGCTGCAGAAACCGGGCGTTTAGCACACGATATAAGGATGCCTCGGATCAACTTTTCGCGATCGAACTCCTCACGAGTGCCATCTTGTTTAACGATCAAAGGTGTGGAAAAAATTGGCCGCTCGTAGGTACTGTAACGTTGTCCACAGTGTACACATTCCCTACGACGCCGTACGCCACCACGAGAATCATGCGAGGTATCGACAACTCGAGAACGGTTATTTTGACAGTAAGGACAGCGCATACTACCTCAAGAGACAATTAAAACAACGTTATGAAAATCCCCCACCTATGGGGGTAAGCCCAGCCACACCCCATATATTTGGGATCAGGCGTTCGAATTCTAGCACACTAGAATCAGATAGACAAGATAGAAACGAACTTTTTAAGCTTAAAATTTTCAGCTTTGTAAAGTTGATTATTAAATAGACCTTCGTATCAGCTTCTCATGCTCCTAGTGTTGCGCGGAGAAAGTGACTCGATAGTTTGGTAATAATGGCGCAACACTAGTAGCAGTTGGGCAGGAGACAACAGAAACCACCGATGCATTTAGGCCCAGCTGCACTAGGAGAGAGTCCCAAAGAGTAGCGTTGTGTGAGGGCGTTCCCCCCAAAGCATAGCTAGCCAATAATAGCCTCAAGCGACGGCGGAGACAAGAAA
>DAOVXM010000044.1 GCA_030636125.1 Chloroflexota bacterium
ATATATTCATTATTGTTAAAAAATAGGATCATATTTGTGGGAACGCCAATTAATGACCAGGTATCTAACGTGATCGTTGCTCAATTATTGTATCTAAGTAGCGAAGATCCAGATGCTCCCATCCAAATGTACATCAATTCCCCGGGGGGTCAGGTGTACGCTGGTATGGCAATTTACGATACTATGCAGATGATCCCCAACTCAATTAGCACACTTGCTGTTGGCATGACTGCTTCCTTTGGCACTGTATTGCTAACCGCGGGTACGAAAGGCCAACGCTATGCCCTGCCGAATGCTACAATCCATATGCACCAGCCGCTTGGAGGCGCAACGGGGCAGGCTTCGGATATCGAAATCCAAGCAAAGGAAATCCTGCGTCTGAAAGACCGCCTGAATGAGATATTAGCTGGGCATACCGGGCAATCCGTTGAAACGATTGAGAGTGATACTAATCGCGATTTCTACGTTGATGCCGAAGGTGCGGTTGAATACGGTCTGGTCGATCGGGTTATGGAACTTCCCGAAGGGAAACTGCTTGATAAGTAAAGCCTGCTTACCTCAGGATCTTAACCTCCATCAATGTGGTTGGCCGAGGGTTGATCTCTCGGTCTTTTTCGAGGAATCCCTCCCAAATCTTTTCTTAGTCCACTTTCATTGGGGAATTTTGCTATGATCTATCCATCAACATTTTCCATGGCCGCCTATGATCGAGTAGAAAAAGCCTGGGGTGTTGCTGTCGCATCTAAATTTCTAGCAGCAGGCGCTCTTGTCGCATGGGCGCGTGTTGGCTCAGGTGCCGTCGCTACTCAGGCACATGCTAACACTTCTTACGGTCCTCGGGGTTTGGATTTAATGGGATCAGGGCTTTCAGCTGCGGAGACGCTCAAAGTATTGATTTCAAATGACCAGGAAAGAGAAAAACGTCAGGTTGGGTTGGTAGACGCGAATGGTGAAGCAGCTACTTTCACAGGCGAATCCTGCCAGGATTGGGCTGGTGGCATAACAGGCGATGGATTTGCTGTTCAGGGAAATATCCTCGCTGGTGAGATCGTTATCCAGGCAATGCATCAATCCTTCCGAGATAATCACACACAACCCATTCCATGGAGATTACACACAGCTCTTTTAGCAGGGGATCGAGCTGGAGGTGACCGGCGTGGGAGACAGAGCGCAGCCATCTATATCGTAAAAGATCAAGGTGGATATGGTGGTTTTACCGACCGTTGGGTTGATTACCGCGTCGATGATCACTCTGATCCTGTGATCAGGTTAGGTGAACTTCTAGAACTGCATGATCTTTATTTCGGTAAAAGTCCAATTTCTGACCAGGTTGAATTAAAAGGACCCTCCCTGCGTAGTCTCCAGGACTTGATGAAGCGTTTGGGATATTATCACGGTGATGTACATGGTGAGTACGATGTACCCACCCGAGTGGCCCTTGAATCCTTCATCGGTAGTGAGAATTTCGAAGAGCGCACATATCTGGAGGCTGGTCGAATGGATCGTCCGGTTTTGGAATACTTATTGACCCATTGTAAGGATGTACAGTGAAACAAAAAGACACGTCAAGCATCAAATCAATCATATTGGATATGGATGGCGTTCTATGGCGGGATAACGAACCAATTGGTAACTTACCTGCCATATTTGCGGAGATCGACCGGTGTGGCTGGCAAGTATCTTTAGTGACAAACAATGCCACTCGTAATATAAATCAATATGTTGATAAATTATTCAAATTTGGGATCCGAATACACCCTCAACAAATAATTAATTCTGCTCAGGCGGCGGCGAATTACTTAAGCAAACGCTTCCCCCAGGGTGGTAATGTCTATATTGTTGGTGAAAGCGCGTTATCCGACACGCTCCTTAAGGAAGGTTTTACGAATACAACTGAAGATGCACTTGCCGTTGTGGTTGCCTTGGATCGGCAACTGACATATGAGAAGTTACTCCAGGCAACATTGCTGATTCGCGCCGGTGCAACATTCCTCGCCACGAATCCTGATCGCACCTTCCCTACTCCAGTCGGACTGGTACCAGGTACAGGAGCGATTCTGGCTGCTCTGGAAGCAGCCAGCGAAACGTCTCCTATTGTTGTAGGCAAACCAGCACCTGAGATGTACCAGTTAGCCATACAGCGGATGGGAGCAACACCAGGATCCACTTTAGTGGTCGGAGACCGTCTCGAAACGGATATTGCCGCCGCCCAAAAAATCGGTTGTCGTACCGCTCTTGTCCTTTCAGGTGTAACCTCAATACAGAAAGCCCAGGCTTGGGAGCCAGCTTTCGATTGGCTTGCGCCAGATTTGACGACTCTTATCGATATGTTGAAATAGGCAATTTTGTCACCTAAACGACTGATCTACGATCTGAATTTTGAAGATTTAACCCAAGTACTAAATTCTTGGGGCGAGCCGTCCTACCGTGCCCGTCAAATTTGGCATGGGCTATATCAACACTTATGGGATGATCCGGAACAGTTCACTACACTCCCAATAAAATTACGCCAGAGAGTTGGCGACCATTTCTCATTCTTTCACCTTCAATCTTCCACGACTCTTAATTCGAGCGACGGCGAAACTAGAAAAACTCTATTTCGTTTGCCGGATTCACAGGCCATTGAAGCCGTTTTAATGCGTTACTCGAAAAGACGTACGCTCTGCATTTCTACCCAAGCAGGCTGTGCGATGGGATGTGTTTTCTGCGCAACTGGCCAGATGGGATTCCGGCGAAACTTAAGCAGTGGAGAAATTGTAGAACAGGTTTTATACTATGCCAGGCAGCTTCAATCAAACGGTGATAGTGTCACAAATGTGGTTTTTATGGGAATGGGCGAACCCTTCCACAATTACGATGAAACCCTTAACGCAATCGATCGCCTCAACCATCATGATGGCTTTAACTTAGGGGCACGGCGGTTTACAATCTCTACGGTGGGACTTGTACCTGCCATCCGTCGTTTTACGGCTGCCCACCGTCAAGTCAACTTAGCGGTTTCATTACATGCCGCGGATGATGAACTACGCTCATCCATGCTTCCTATTAACAAAAAATATCCTCTTAATGAACTGCTAAATGCATGTCGGGAGTATGTGGATCACACTAAACGACGAATTACCTTTGAGTGGGCGTTAATCCAAGATGTGAATGATAATCCTGACCAAGCAAAAATATTAGCGAAAAAAGTGAGGGGGCTTTTATGCCATGTGAACGTCATTCCCTTGAATCCCACACAGGAATATCAGGGTAAAGCCACTACTCGTGAACGTGCTCGAAGATTTAAAGATGAATTAGAACGGGTTGGAGTTCCATGCACCATACGCCTTCGCCGGGGAATTGATATCCAAGCAGGTTGTGGTCAATTAGCGATCAAAAATTAGATCGTTTTCCCAACGTAATATAGATTCCTGAACCTCGAGTTAATAGACATACTCGGGGTTTTTTTATCATCGCGAAAAAATGAAAAGTACTTGGACATTTTAAAAAACCAGGAATATCAACGCATTTGAATTATGCACCACTAAATTTTAATGCTACAATGCTCATAAGGGAGCTAATCATTCCGATAAAATACAGTCATATCAGGAGGTTGCCATGACCGACCAAGTAATTCGATTGCTCTACCCCGAATCGTTACTAAGTGTGCCGGTAATAAATCAATTAATCCGGCGATATGACCTGACTGTTAACATATTGCGCGCCCAAATTGGTGGGGGACAAAGGTGGATGGAGGTTCAATTGGACGGCAACCCCATGGTGATTGATGAAGCAATTATGTGGCTCATATCCCAGGGAATCGAGATAGAAGATTGATCTGTCAAGTGAATATTCAATGGCAAACTACGACGCTGACCTCACTTTAGAACGTATACGCGCTGCTCTTGAGACGCAACGTATCGATGATGCGGTATCCATTCTATTATCCTTGCACCCCGTAGATCAAGCAGAGGTGTTTGATCTGCTCGATGAACCTGAGCAAGAGATGTTGTTGGATCGATTGGACATTCCTACAACTGCCGACTTGCTGGAGGAACTTGAGGATGAAGATGTTTTAGAGGCGATTGAGTCTCTCTCAACGGAGCGGTTGGCAGATGTATTGGATGAGATGGAGCCGGATGAGGCTGCTGATCTATTAGGTGATTTACCGCCAGAACAGGCTTCAGAAGCCTTAGCCCAAATGGAGGATGCTGATGAGGTAATCCCACTGCTTGGCTACCCTGATGAAACTGCCGGCGGTTTGATGACCACATCTTACATTGCCTTACGTCGCCACACATCAGCTGAGCAAGCAATCCAATTCCTACGTCAAATAAGCCCTGAAACCGAAATTCCATACTATCTCTACGTTATCGATAAAGTGAAACGATTACATGGTGTTGTAGGCTTGAGAGAGCTGGTAGTCGCTGAACCTGCTACCACCATGGAATCTACCATGGATCATGAAGTAATTTTTGTGACTAGTGGAACCGACCAGGAAGAAGTAGCACGCATTATGACCCGCTACGATCTGGCAGCTGTACCAGTAGTCGATGATAAACAACGACTACTGGGTGTCATCACGCATGATGATATTTTGGAAGTTCTCGAGAATGAAGCCACCGAAGATGTTTATCGGTTAGCAAATGTGGCTGACACGGACCTTAACCCTCAAAGCCCTATCGCTGAGCAGCTAAAGGGTCGCTTGCCTTGGATTTATCTCAATGCAGCCACTGCCCTATTCGCGTCATGGGTTATTAGCAACTTTGAGTGGCTTATCGCTCAAGTGGCCATCCTGGCTGCTTTTCAATCCGTGGTTGCCGCCTTAGGAGGAAACACTGCCAGCCAGAATGTAGCCATGATTGTTCGTTCTCTTGCTCTTGGTAAGATCACCTCTAAATTGATCTGGCGGATCATGGGGCGCCAGATTTTAGTTGGAATATTACAAGGTATTGCCGTTGGCCTTGTAATTGGTATCGCCGTAACTATCTGGAGGGGAGATCCATATCTGGGAATTATCCTTGGATTGGCTATGGTAGGAAACATGATAGTAGCGGGCATTATCGGAACGATAGTACCACTGGGGTTGAATGCACTTGGGCAAGATCCAGCTATAGCTTCTTCGGTATTTGTAACTGCCGTAACGGATAGTTGTGGTTTCTTTATTTTCCTAAGTCTGGCTGCAATATCTCTAAATTATCTTACATGAACCCAAAAGGATCTACTTGATATGACTGCCAAAGTGATATTAAATCCCTATGCTGGCCGTTGGACTGCAGCCAAAAGGCAAACGGAGGTTGAGTCAGCTCTTCGCGAGGCTGGAATCGACTACGATTTGGCAGTAACTGAACATCCGGGACACGGGACTGTCTTAGCTTCCCAAGCTGTTCGAGAGGGTTTCAGCCCCATCATCGCTGCTGGCGGCGATGGCAGTATCAGCGAAGTAGTCAATGGGATTGTCAATGAACTTGAAGAACAAGATGCGAACGAATTACCTCCTTTCGGTATCCTTCCGTTAGGTTCGGCCAACGATCTTGTGGTTAACCTTGGCTTGCCTACGGAAATCACTGAAGCAGCTCAAGTGATAGGAGCGGGAAATATTCAACTGATGGATTTGGGTCAGGTTTCCTTTGGTAATAATCTTCGGACGCGCGTTTTCGACAATAACTCGGCTATTGGGTTGGAACCTAGCATAACTCTCATTCAAGAAAGAATTAGCTGGCTTCGAGGAGTTCTTCGTTATATTGTTGCTACTCTTATCGGGATTGCTCAAAATCCACAATGGAGAATGCGTATCGAGTGGGATAATGGGGAATATTATGGTCCCATTACCCTTGTGACTGTAGGGATAAATCCTCTTACCGGGGGTGTATTTTATATGACCCCCCATGCAGATCCATTCGATGGATTATTGACCTTTGTGTATGCTTCAATGCCCACTCGACTGCAAATCCTGCGCCTACTACCAAGAACTATGAAGCCAACAGAAGGTAATTATGTTGAACATCCCGACATACATGAAGTTCATTCCCCTTGGTTACGCATACAATCAGACACGCCTACTCCTTTGCACGCGGATGGAGAAATTCAATCAGAAGATGTCCAGAATTTGGAGTATAAAATACTACCAGGTAGATTGCCGATCCTGACGATAAACAAAGATGAAGTTAAGGCTTCAATTACATAGCTTGCTACAGTATTTTCTGCGTATATTTTTTAATTTACTTTACAATCAATTAGCTTGGGCATACGATAGTGTAGCAAATATTGTGTCCCTTGGACAATGGAAAGATTGGGTTTTATCCGTATCCCCTGAACTCAACGAACCCCGGGTGTTGGAAATCGGTCATGGTCCTGGACATTTATTATATACCTTAAAAAATATGGGGGTGAGCTCCTTTGGTATTGACGCGAGCGCCAAGATGGGAAACAAGGCTTATCGAAGGCTTATGCAGTTTGGTTTCGAACCTTCACTTGCAAGATGCTTTGCCGCATATCTTCCTTTCAAAAGCCATTCATTTCATCAACTAGTGTCGACATTTCCCTCCGAGTTTATCGTGGACCCATCAACAATAAACGAAGCATATCGCGTACTCATCCCTGGCGGAATGTTTGTGATTTTGCCAGTCGCCTGGATTAGTGGTCGAGGTCCTATCGAGCGCCTTCTAGCAAGGTTGTTTAAATTTACGGGTCAATCTCCTGAATGGGATGATAGCTATACGGTTCCATTTACAAAGGCAGGATTTACTGTTGATATAGAGAAACGTGTCGTCAAGTCCACCATATTATTAGTGATCCATGCCCAGAAACCAAGTAAGGAATGAACGGTTTGGATAAATATCTCTTCAATCCCCGTTATTAGGCTTTCTTACTCCGAGTCTAAGCAACAATAATCACATTAAAAAATTAATATTCAGTCATCAAGATCGAATATTTGTTGTAAAATTCAATTATGGAAGTAAAGTTAGCTGTATCCAAGATTCGCAAATATGCTACATCAAGCAGTGGTGACACCGTAGAAGTTGTTGAACGTCCTAATGGCGGTGTCTCTGTTGTAATGGCTGATGGTCAAACCTCTGGTAGGGGAGCAAAATATATTTCCACACTCGTCGTACGTAAAGTGATTATTTTGCTTGCTGAGGGAGTCCGGGATGGAGCTGCAGCTAGAGCTGCCTCCGATTCGTTATTTACTGAACGGAAGGGAAAGGTTTCCTCCACGCTCAATATTCTTTCTGTTGATAAACAAACCAATACTTTAGTAATAACACGAAACAATCCATCCCCAGTGTTAATGGCCCATAACGAAGAGATTCAAGTCCTTGATGAGCGTTCTCTGCCTGTAGGTATTTATCGGGACACACGCCCAATCATATGCGAAGTTCCCCTGGAGTCTGGGCTTACATTGGTTATGTATACGGATGGTCTAGTCCACGCTGGGAGCCGGTACGGTCAGTCAATGGATGTTCGAATGGTCCTAGAATCTATGTTAGATTCTGAAGACCCATCTCCACAACTTATTGCTGATGCACTTCTAGAACATGCAATGAAGCTAGACCAAGGACGCCCTTCGGATGATATTACTGTTGTAGTACTGAGGGTCACAAGTCATGCCGGGGATTCTGTACGCAGAATGATGATGCATTTACCGTTGGGCATTTGATATTATTCGGGGTTAGCTCCGAATCCAGTGTGTCGTGGGGGAACAATAAGGGATATATTGTATGCTTGTGAATACTTTGGAAATTAAGTTGTTTACATAATTTTCCCGGAAACTTTTGTGGCTTCTCGCTGTACAGATTGTTGTGCCAGTTTCCGGGAAAATACAAATAACTTATTTTACGCAGTAGTGAATTAGCTATGGAAAATAATGTTATTGGTATCGTAGGCCCGTGTGCAGCCGGCAAATCAACTTTGACTGCCAACCTCAAAGCACGTGGTTACCATATTAAGCATATCGCCCAAGAACATTCTTATGTAGCTGATATGTGGTTGCGTTTTGCGCATCCAGATAAATTAATATATCTCGACGTGTCATACTCAGTTTCGAAAAAGCGACGAAAATTAAATTGGACAATTAATGAGTATCGTGAGCAAATCCACCGTCTAAGTCATGCACGAGTCCATGCTGATTATTATTTAAAAACGGACACCATCACCACCGATGAAGTTTTGTGGCTTGTGCTCGAATTTTTAGCAGAACCGACCCTGGATGAGTTCCCTTAGCAAGTAAACTTGTTGGACAATCGTTTGAAACAAGGGTATAATCCGTGCTTGCCAGCCAAACTGCCACTTTGGCCAAATAAAGGCTGGCATTTGCTTGAGTAATGGAGGTAATCATAGAGCAATGCGAAGATATCACCGCTGGATCATTCTAATTTTGATCATTGTTGCGATAGCAATTTGGATCGATCTTCCAAATAACCCAGGAATTCACGTTTTAGGCATCGAAAGGGACATAGAAACGCGCCTTGGTTTAGATTTAGTCGGCGGCGTTCAAGCCTTGTTAGAAGCTGACCTTCCGGCTGATACCCCAATTGATGCCGAGTCAATGCGAACTGCTCGCACCATTGTGGAGAATCGTGTTAATGGATTGGGGGTAAATGAAGCGGTAGTCCAGCAAGCTGGCGATCGTCGTATTGTCGTTGAGCTTCCCGGTGAAACGGACCCCGAAAAGGCGTTGGCTACCATAAAGCAAACCGGCTTACTGGAATTTGTGGATATGAGCAGTTTATCACCCGATCAAGCTTATGCTCTTATAGGCACAACCATCGAGACAGACTTCGCGGTATCAGAAGAGACTCAACCGGATGTAGGTGATGCGCCATCACAAAGCTCACAAATCTTTCCAACGGTGATGACTGGCTCAGCTCTTGGGAACGTGGGAGTTACAACAAGCCCTACAGGGGAATATCAAGTAGCTTTCGAACTGAAAAGTGAGGATGCGCAAACTTTTGCAGATTATACAATTAGAAATGTTAATAGTGTTTTGGCTATTGTCCTGGACAAGCAGATTATATCCGCTCCAAGGATTAATGAACCTATTACAGATGGACAGGGCGTGATTAGTGGAAACTTCACTTTAGAGAGTGCTAACAGTCTTGCTATTCAACTACGTTATGGTTCACTACCCATCCCATTAGTGGTCGTAGAAACACGTACAGTAGGACCGACCTTAGGGCTAGATTCCCTTAGTAAAAGTTTGGTCGCAGGTCTGATAGGCTTTTCTGTGGTTATACTCTTCATGATCCTTTACTACCGCTTACCTGGTATTGTGGCCGATATTGCAATAATCATGTACGCTGTTATAGCATTGGCACTATTCCGCTTTATACCCATCACCCTATCCCTGGCGGGTATAGCTGGATTTTTATTAAGTACCGGGAGTGCTTTAGATGCTAATATCCTCTTTTTTGAGCGACTCAAAGAAGAACTACGTTCTGGGCGAACGCTTCACCAAGCACTCGATTTAGGATGGAAGCGAGCATGGCCTTCAATTCGTGATTCAAATATTGCGATCCTCATTACTTGTGCAATCCTGTTTTGGTTTGGTAGTAGTTTTGGTGCCACAATAGTCAAAGGTTTCTCATTGACACTTGCTTTGGGTGTCGTTGTTAGTCTATTTGTAGCCTTAATCGTCACTCGTACATTATTGGGCCTCATTGTCGAATACTTAAAGCCTACCAATTACGTGAAATGGTTCGGTATCTAAAGAGGTTATTAATATGATTGACATTATCGGAAAACGTTATTTCTTCTTCGTATTATCTTTGATTTTGATCATACCCGGTATGGTCATTTTGATTACTCAGGGATTACCTCTATCCATAGATTTTACTGGAGGAAGTTTGTTAGAATTTCAATTCGAATCAGGCGAACTTCCCCAACCTGCCGAAGTAATTGTTGTTTACGATAGGATTGGAATAGATGATGCTTTGGTGCAGACAACCGGTCAAGACAGCCTGGTTGTGAAATCAAGTTTTTTGGATGACTCTACACGAGGACAGATCATTGCAGCTATAGAAGAGCAATTCTCCCAAAAATTGATCGTCCTCCGCTTTGACAGTGTTGGACCGACCATCGGACAGGAAGTCACTGCTAGAGCAGCACTAGCAATTGCTGTCGCAGCGCTTGCAGTTATTGTCTATATCACCTACGCATTTCGAAGTATCGAACATTCTCTCCGCTATGGTATCTGTGCCATAATTGCAATGCTTCATGACGTATTAATCGTGATTAGCTTGGGAGCTATTACCGGACTACTACTCGGTTGGCAGATCAACGCTTTATTCTTGACAGCCCTTCTCACTGTGATCGGCTTTTCGGTTCAAGATAAGATCGTAGTATTCGACCGCATACGCGAAAATAGCAATGTATATCCGCGTTTGCCTTTTGAGACTCTAGTAAATCACTCGGTCATCCAGACTTTACAGAGATCAATCAATACTCAATTAATGACTGTTGAATTCATGTTACTGGCGATAGTACTCTTTGGTGGCGTTACACTGCGTGAATTTGCGTTGATTTTATTGGTCGGTCTCCTCAGTGGAACTTACTCTTCGATCTTTATAGCTGCACCGACTCTGGTAATATGGGATACCCAGGAATGGAAATCCTGGTTCCGGCGACAACCTCGCGAAGCCCCTGTATAAAAGTCAGGCCCGGATGATTTGTCCGGGGCCGGCTTTGCTCCATAATATATGGGTAGTTATCAGTGATGAGTGACATAAAGTCGGTCAATTAATTTATCAGTTCTTTAAATGTATCGATGAAATAAAGCAAGATTACTGCGCTGGCAACTAAGAAAGGACCGTAAGGTATCGCCATAAACGCTTGATAGCGGCGTGTAATCAACTGGAATAGTAAATAAATGAAACTTACCACACCAGCAAGCAAAACCGTTAGAATTAAACCCGCTACAATTCCAGGCCAACCTAATATTAACCCGATAACGCCACTTAGGTTTACATCACCAAAGCCTATCGCTTCTTCATCTTCCGCAATTTCACCTCGCCGACGAGAAA
>DAOVXM010000413.1 GCA_030636125.1 Chloroflexota bacterium
ACCAGGCGAAGAAACGAATTGAAAGTGGCGATCGGAGAAACGAATCTAGTGATTGATCCCTGGCCTATTCATGCTGATGGCCATCTTTCTGGATTTGTACTGGCCGAGAATATCTTTCTGAGCCCACGTGCTCTAGGTGAAGACAATATGATCTCTTGGAAATTTGTTGAATTTTTTATGTCTCCGGGTGCTCAATCTGAGATAGCTGAGGTGGGTCTTATCCCTGCCATCAGTGGTTCCCCGGTAAACGTTGCGACGGGTAAGGTCAACATTCCAGATCCAATAATTAAGCAGGCGATGATTGCATTAATTGATGGGAAAGCCTATCCATTGTCGCCGGAGGTGTCGCTCTATCGAGACCACATAGATAGAGTCCTTAAGATGGTGTTTGAAGCAGGTGAGTCGCCAACAGCAGCTCTTCGGTCTGCAAGTGAGGCGATAAAGGAAGCCCTGACAGTTCTGGATGCTACACAGACGCCAGTTCCTTAATAGCATAAACTGTGATTCAAGAGGTTCTTAATCGTCAAGATTAGGATTTTTGTTAGCGGCAATTATGACAGTTAGCACTACACAAGGATTGCTTGTAATAAGATAATAAAGACTAGAATACTATTCATCACAATCCAATTTCTCAGTAGAGGAGGCATATATGCCCGTGAAGGGATGGATTGAGGTAAGCGATAAATATTGTAAAGGGTGTGATTTGTGTGTTAACGCATGTCCACCGAAAGTGCTTGCCCTCGATATGGAGCACCTAACATCAAAGGGATATCACCCGGCTTATTTGCGAGAAGAGGGATGTACAGGGTGTGCTATTTGTGCTATCGTGTGCCCGGAAGCTGCGATAACTGTCTATCGAGAGAAACCCGTTCGGACTGCCCGGACTGTTGCCGCTTAGGAGGTATGGAATGGCACGTGAATTGCTTAAAGGTAATGAGGCAATGGCGGAGGCAGCTCTTCGCGCTGGTTTAGAAGCTTATTTTGGTTATCCCATTACTCCACAAACCGAATTGCTAGAACACATGGCGAAGCGCATGCCAGAGCTAGGACGAGCCTTTTTGCAGGCGGAAAGCGAAGTAGCCGCGATCAACATGGTGTATGGAGCGTCATGCACCGGGGTCCGAGTGATGAGTTCTTCATCCAGCCCCGGTGTTAGTTTGATGATGGAAGGTATTTCTTATATCGCTGGTACTGAGGTGCCGGTTGTATTGATCGATGTCGTTCGTGGTGGACCTGGATTAGGTAATATTGCTCCTTCACAAGGGGATTACAACCAAATTGTGCATGGTGGCGGTCATGGGGATTTCCACCCAATCGTTTTAGCGCCAGCCAGCGTTCAAGAAGCGATCGATCATACGGTATTGGCGTTCGATCTGGCTGATAAGTATCGTGCTATTGTTATCGTAATGGCGGATGGTAGTATCGGTCAAATGATGGAACCAGCCGAATTACCACCCATGCAGCCTGTACGGACGGAATATCCTGAATGGGCTATCCGTGGCGCCGAAGACCGTGAGCGCCGAATACTCAGTTCTATCTATATCGATCCGGTCGATGAAGAGGTTATGAATTACCGCCTGATGGAACGTTGGAGTGTGATTGAGGCGAATGAGGTCCGTTTTAAGGAATATTTTCTGGATGACGCCGAAATTGTGATCGTGGGATATGGGACGGCTGGACGGGTAGCCATGTCTGCCGTGCGCGCAGCTCGCGCTAAGGGTATTCCAGTAGGACTATTTCGCCCAGTGACACTTAGCCCATATCCTTATGCCCAGATTGAGGCTTTAAGTGAGCGAGTGCGCGCTATTCTGGTGACGGAGATGAATGCGGGTCAAATGTTGGATGACGTGCTGCGTGCGGTCAAAGGTCGCATTCCGGTGGAGTTTTACGGGCGTATGGGAGGGGTCATGCCATTTCCCGATGAAATCTTTGATGAAATACAGCGAATGGTTAATGAGCCTTTAGTTATGAATGGCGATCCACGGAAAGATTGGATGAGGCGGTTTTCTAGTGTGATAGATGCAGAAAACCTGGGTAATTAAAGAGGAGAAAAGTAAATGGTGACAACTGCTCCAGTTCAACTGGTATACCAGCGTCCTGAATCCCTTGCGAATGTTTCTACGCATTATTGCCCTGGATGCACGCATGGTGTCGCGCATAGGTTGGTCGCTGAGGTTTTAGATGAAATGGACGTGCGAGAGAAGACGATTGGTGTGGCTCCCGTAGGATGTTCAGTTTTTGCTTATAACTATTTTGATTGTGATTTTGTTGAGGCGGCCCATGGTCGTGCCCCGGCAATGGCGACTGGCATCAAAAGGGTCTTGCCTGATCAGATTGTGTTCACTTACCAGGGTGATGGCGATCTGGCTTCCATTGGGATGGGAGAAATCATGCATACGGCTGCGAGAGGTGAGAATATTACGGTCATTTTTATCAACAATGCAATCTATGGTATGACCGGTGGACAAATGGCTCCAACCACCCTACCAGGTCAAATAACCACTTCCTCCCCAAGTGGGCGTGATGTCGAACAAATGGGTTTTCCTATTCGGATGGCGGAAATCCTCTCCACTTTGGATGGGTCTGGTTATGTTGTACGACGCAGCTTACATGATCCTAAGAACATACGCCAGGCCAAAAAAGCTATCCGGCTCGCTTTTGAAGCCCAAGAACGTGGTCTCGGTTTCTCGATGGTCGAATTGCTCTCCACTTGCCCGACGAATTGGGGATTAACCCCCCTCGCGGCATTAAATTGGGTTGAAGAATATATGGTTCCAGTCTATCCGCTCGGAGACTATAAAGTGTCGTCAGCATTAGCCGGTTTGCGGGTCAAGTGAAGGAGAATAGGATGCAAACTGAAATCGTGATTGCAGGTTTTGGTGGACAGGGGGTGATGTTTGCCGGTCAAGTGTTAGCTTATGCCGCAATGGATAATAATAAAGAAGTGACTTGGATCCCTTCCTACGGTCCTGAAATGCGAGGCGGGACCGCTAATTGTACAGTTATTGTTGCAGATGAAGAAATAGGTTCCCCTTTGGTGCTCAACCCGAAAGCAGCGATAGTGCTTAATCTGCCCTCATTGGACAAATACGAATCTTTGGTTGCGCCAGGTGGAGTTTTAATTGCTAATTCATCCTTAGTTAACCGCCAGCCGGTTCGGACGGATTTCGATACGGTTTATATTCCTGCAAATGAAATCGCAGAATCTCTGGGTGATAAGCGATTGACAAATATGGTCGCGTTAGGTGCTTTGTTAGCACGCTTGCCGGTGCTTCCGATAAAGGCGATCGAACAAGCCTTGGAAAACCATCTCCCTGAACGACACAAGCATTTACTTCCGGTAAACTTTAAAGCCCTTCAATTGGGAGGAGAGTTTGCCAATAAAAATGCTGTGCTAACAGTATAATATTACCAGTACATCAAGTTGTAATCGGTCGAGCCTTCGCATAAATTGAATGAAGAGGAAGGCTCGACATTGTTTTTGTAAACTCAGAGATATATTAAGAAGATTCTCGAATAATGCCCGATTCGTTATTGATATAAAAAAATCAAGTCATTTACGACCACTGACTCGTCCCTTTCAATGTATGAAAAGGGTAGCAATATTTGGAAAACATTGTAAAATTGGGGCT
>DAOVXM010000302.1 GCA_030636125.1 Chloroflexota bacterium
CGAGGGATACATTTTGAGGTATAGTTAGAAATTCAGGAGTAAGGCAGGTCCGATTCGAAGGGATTTTCAATGGCAGAGAGTATTGGTAAACGTATCGCCCAATTACGTAAACAACACGGTTTAACCCAAGCAGCATTAGCAGACTGGTTAGCGATCTCACGAGTGGCAATTTCACATATAGAAATGGATCTTACTATCCCCGGAGAACGCACAATAACCCTAATGGCGGGTTTGTTTAAGCTGTCACCCTTTGAATTGGTGATGGGAACAACTTACCCCACTAGCAAAGCCGAAAGACTACCCATGAGCGCTTGTTGTTATACAAAATTGGAGTTGGATTTGGAGTTATTAAATAATGATCTTATCTGGCTAGCTCGAATAGAGAAAATGAAAGGTGAAATAAATGCAGTACCGCGGATGAAGACTGAGATCAGAAATAAATGGATCACCAGGCTCTCTGATAGGGATACAGAATGCCTAAATGAAATTGAATTGGAAAACCTTTGTAAGGGACGTGAGGTACTCAAGAATATATGTAGTCATTGACCTGGTACGATTTCACATATATTCTCGAGTATCAAAAAATGATGGGGATTCCACCTCACCATCAACTCCAAACACGAAATCGCGATGCATCTGAAAGGGTTGCAGAGATATCATCATCTTTTGAAATGAGACACACTGGTGTATTTAATAATGCCAAACTCTCAACCAAGTTCTTGGAGCCCGGTGGTCCACCAAAACTAGCTGCATCTAATAACACTACAACCGGACGCATGCCCCGCCTGGCAAGTAATTCCACGGAGACAACAACATTTTCATCTGAAGCAGGTGTGATTAGTACTACCGTACTTCCTCTAGGTAAATTCTTAACCTCTGCCTCAACAAGCCCTCGAATAGGCAACTTTCCTTCAGCTCTGATCAAAGCTAGAGCTTCTAATATTTTACCCATTTGTCTCCCGCCTCGCTCGGCTGGTAGAACACTAAATGCGCTTCCCGCACTTACAAAACCGACAACCCTACCACGCTGTAAATAATATCTTGACAAAGAAGCGGCAACGCTAACACCATACTCTTCAGTTGAGGCTGGTAAGGGTATCGTTACTGCTGGACGCCACATATCACGCTCATCTAACTTTAAGGGCTCTTCGGGCAATGCTACTTGTGCATATTGAGAAGAATCTAGGAATATCCAGACCTCAGCCATCGGGTCTAACTCAAATTCCTTCACAATCAATCGGTTTCGCCTGGCTGTGCTCAACCAGTGGATTCGGCTAAGAGGATCCCCTGGAGCATACTCGCGTACTCCAGATGCATTCGGTGTGATTTGGTGAGTACGCCGTCTCAAGGATTCGCCACCAGACAACCAACCAAGTGGACTTGGAAACGCCTGTACATCAAAAATCATCGGATACACCAAAAGCGAGTCTATAGCATTGAAATTACGCATCACTGGGAACATTCCGAATAAATCCCCAGATGCAATGATTGTACTTCCAAGAGGGAATACGCCCCGCTTCATTAACCTTGTTCGCACCAAATAAGAGCGGCTCTCATGGCCACCCACCAGGCTTAGCACTTGAGAACCGCGCGATCCTGGCAAAGGGGACTCATCCCGGACTTCGAGCCAGATACGAGTATAACGACTGTTATTGGTTACTTCAAAACGTTCCTCAAATATCTGTCCCACTTGAGATCGCAACTCACGAGCTGTCCTTCTAAACAGCACGCCCCGTAAAGCCAGTCGGGACATTACCCAACTACCAACAAATAAAAACACCCATAAATACGCAAGGCGATAATAGAACGTGGAACCTGTTGCGAACCCAGCTAGCAAGCTAACCACTAGGAGGATCAAGACCACGCGTTGAGCAGTGGTCATGCGCCTCTATCTACCTTCACGGATGATGGGTCATCTAAATCTCCCCCTGGAACCGGTACACTATTCAAAATCTCCTGGACGACCTGCTCTGCATCTACATCGCGTAGACGCGCCGCAGGACCAAGAATTATCCTGTGGGCGAATGTCGGAATCGCCAGCGCTTTAATATCATCAGGTAATACATAATCTCGCCCATTCATAGCTGCCCTCGCTTGGGATGTCCGGTACAGCGCAAGGCTGCCACGAGGGCTAGCTCCAAGATAGACTTCTGGATGTTCCCTGGTATGCCGGGCTAATGTGATGATATAGCGCTTAACAGATGGTGCCATATACACCGATTTAACCGCCTCTTGCGTCTGGTTAAGCTCTTCTACAGACACTATTTGTTCGAGATCCTCCAAGGGGTGGCGAAACTGCTGCCGTTCTAAGATTTTCACCTCATCCTCAGATTTGGGGTATCCTAGTCGTATGCGCATCAGGAATCGATCCAACTGTGCTTCAGGTAGAGGAAATGTACCTTCATATTCAATAGGATTCTGAGTGGCCAGAACCATGAATGGCCGCGGTAAAGAATGAGTCACTCCATCAACAGTAATTTGGCCTTCTTCCATGGCTTCAAGAAGAGCTGCTTGCGTTTTTGGTGTTGCTCTGTTAATTTCATCTGTAAGAACGATCTGAGCCATCACCGGTCCAGCCCGAAATTCAAATTCTCGGCTAACTTGGTTAAATATTGAAACTCCAGTTACATCACTTGGTAACATATCAGGAGTGAACTGTATGCGACTGAAGACACATCCCAATGACCTTGCCAGGCTCCGGGCAAGCATTGTTTTTCCCACACCAGGGACATCTTCAATTAATAAGTGCCCTTGGCATAATAAACCGACAATAGCAAGCTCTACGGTGGATCGTTTTCCAATAATTACTTTTTCTATGTTCGTGATTACTCTTCCAGCAAAGGGTTGTACATCAAGCATTAGTATCTCCCATAAAAGTTTTGGCGTCTATTATGAATCGTTAGGTTGAATAATAATATATCCTCAGGACTTAAATAAGAATACATTCATCGACAACCAAAGCAAACTATAATTGAGAACTCGTCGAATCTGATAACGTCCAGCATAAAGTACAACAGACAAGACTAATCCACAAGCAAATCGTAGAATACCACCAGGCTCTCGAAATGTTGAAAAAGGTAAGAACGCAATAGCGAGCGAGTTAAATAACAGTGCCAATACTACCACATTTGTCTCACCTCTGATAATTCTCTTTATTGAGCTCCAAGTACCCCATATTGATGGTAATACTACACATGGTAGAAATACAAGCAACATAACCATTAAATAACTCTGGCTAAAGTAACCAATTCGGAATAATCCCATATACGGAATGATCTCGAAGGGTGTTGCCATTGCTCCGCCAGAGCCTATTCCTGGCTGACCAAATTTAACCCATAACCAAACCTGGAAAAGAGCGAACGGTAATACGGCTAATATCCCCAGACCGATTACATCTCTCCGTTGTCGTTTGATAAGTGCTGATAATATAGCTGCAAACAAAAATAAAACTGTAACTTCTTTGGCAAAGATGGCTAAGCCATATAGTATCCAGCTAACCATCGGTCGCTTACGTTCAGACATTAATATTGCCCCTACTACCAATCCATATGCGAGTGGCTCGGACATATCCAGACGAATCGCTAAGCTGAATCCTACCCATAAACCATATATCAACGCATACCAACGACTAATTCCCCAATCGTTAAGTAACTCACTGACTGCAAATGTTCCTGCAACTTGAGCCAGAATACCAATAATTGGTATTACCCATGGAATAACATTCACATTGCCCAAGGCCAGATAATGCCCAAGTAAAGGCAATAGTATTCTTTGGTATCTGTAAGCCGGCACATCCAATAATGCTTTTACTTCATCTGGATTTAAATTCTGAGCAATATAATAAACAAATTGACCATCATATCCTTCAGTCCCATTCAGCTCACCCTCGCTAAACACCGTACCTATCTGAGCTAGTTCCAATGGATCTCCACCGGCATTTAGCACAACAACTCCTACAAGCAAGGTCATCGCCAATAACGTTACAATGGCAGGATTGATGAAAGAAAAAAATAAGGAACGAAAATTAGGAACTCGAAATTTCATATTTACCGTTTATAACCCACCAACCAATCACCAATATCAACCAGGCTAACACACTTAGACCAAATCCTAACCAGAACGATAGAGGACGGTAAACGAATGTAATATTATGTTCTCCCGGATTTAGAAATATAGCCCTGAAAAGATAATTTGCTTGGTATATCGGTGTTACATTACCGTCAACCAACGCGTACCAACCTGGATACCACACATCAGAAATCACCAACCAACCCGAAGAAATTGAACTTAAACTGAGGTCTAAGCGGTTCGGATTCTCCGACAAGATATTAATATCAACCGAGTGTAGTTTGTTCGAAGCGTCGTCTATACAATCTGAAACTACTCCATCCTCCGACTTTTCTACAATAACTACTTTCTCAAAATCAACCCGACTTCCAATGACTTGAACCCAGGCGTCCTCTTCCCCAGATGCAAAACGAGCACAAGGCACCCATCGTATACGTGTACTCCCCTCCACAGGTAAAAATCGTACAC
>DAOVXM010000184.1 GCA_030636125.1 Chloroflexota bacterium
CTCGTGGGGTTGCTCTCAGGAAATCAGCATCTCTCTCGGAGAGCACTAAGATGATTTCGTCGGAGTAATCGCGACCCTGCAGGGCTTGATACTGCCGGATCGAAGTCCCAGTCAATACGAGATCTCCGAGTGACACAAATCTAACCTTGGCTAGCGCCAATCCAAGGTTCCGGTGCTCTGTCGGACGTTCGACATAATCCTGCCGGTAGACAAGGGAAGGCCCTCCATCCCCGATCGCCAGACGAGGAACCGTGTTGAGACTCTCATAGTCGCGTTTACGTGGTTGAAGGTAGGTCAAGTTTTCACCAGCAGCTTGGAGCCCCAGGGATTCGAATCGATTGGCAATATACTCGGCGGCGACGTCCATCCCATCAGAACCCAATGCGCGCCCCTCTAGGGAAGGATGCGATAGGGCTGCGACGTTGATCATAGCATTCTCCCCATCGAACTCGCTAGCCTGCTTCTGGTAAAAATCTAACGATCCGGTGTTTCCACGCACCCACATAACTCCCAGAGTCGCTACCAGTCCAAAAGCCAGGGTATAACGGTTGAACAAGCGCATGATGGGCACACCGACGATGTCGATCATGCGGCGTATCCCCTCACCTAAAAAGTTGAATCCCAGGATGGCAACGAAGAAGGCCAGGCTGGGGTAGATCGCCACCCAGGCATAGGTGCGCGCGAAGGCACGAACGTTGCTCAACAAAGCGCCCCACTCCGGTACGTCAGAGTAATGAAAGGGCGCAGCAACCACATCAAGCTCGGCAAATGCACCACCACCAATGAAGATCCCTATAAAGCCCAATTCACCCAATAGCATGAGCACCGCGCCCATCTCGAGCGCTGCGAGGGAAACCAGGGCTGGGATTAAATTGGGCAAGACATGCCACAGGATCATACGCGGCATGCGCAAGCCTATGGCAACAGCGCTCTCGATGTAGAGCATTGGACGGATTTTCATGACCTCGCCGCGCACAAATAGCATGACTTCACCCCACCCCACAAAACACAAAGCAATCACAAAAGGTTGTAATCCTTGCCGGATACCGAGCGCTAAGATAAGCATCATAGCAAGCAACAATGTGGGAAAAGCGGCGATCACCTCCGAAGCGCCTAATAATAATCGATCTAGCCAACCTCCGTTCATCCAACCTGCCACTGCGCCCAGCACAAAGCCGATAACCATGCGCGCCAGCATCACCACGGTCGCCAGCAGCAAGGTTTGTTGGGCGCCCGCCAAAACGAGACTCATAACGTCGCGCCCAAGTACATCGGTACCCCAGGGATAATTTTCGTCGGGTTCGAAAGGCGGCACCCTGAATTCACCATCCTCGATGGTCAATCCGCGGGTTGTATAGGGGCTGTGGGGTGCTAATCTGGTATTGAACGCAATGACTGCAAGCAATGCCCCTATCAACAATACTCCGAGAATAAGGGAAACGTTGCCTAAAGTGCCTTGCAACCAAGCCCGGCGCTCTCCCTCTCGACCATCATTAAACTCATCAGTGCTCTCGCCGCGTTCCTCAAGAACTGCGCGAAAAGGGTTAGGAGCAGCAGGAGCTTTACGCCGCATGAGCCAGTTTTTAATAGGATCTATTGAAATTAGCTTGCGCACATCAGCCAAGATAGAGTTGAGTTTCGAGATGATGCTTTCACCTTGTTCTCGTTTGACATGCTCTGGGGACTCCCGCAAGCGGGGATCGATCAGACGGTAACCGACCTCCAATAAAATGTTCGTCAGTATGAATAAAATGCCCAAACACAGGAATAGAGTCACTGTTAGATCGTCGTCCTGCCTAGAGATTGACTTGAGCAAGGTAAATCCCAGACCAGCCCAACCGAAAAACAATTCCACCACCGGAAGGCTGCTAACGGAAAAACGGAGAGAAACTCCCAAAGTGGTCAATACGGGGACCGCCGCGTTGCGAATCACATGGTGATTCATCACCATTCGCGACACCAACCCTTTGCCGTACGCCGTGCGCACGTAGTCTTGCTCCAGCACATCGCTCAGGCTGATAAAACTAACGCGTGTGATTTGCGCGAGCGGTCGGGCTGCCAGTACTAGCGCGGGTAAGATCAAGTGTTCGTCCCAGCCAAACCCTCCTACAGGGAGTACTGTTCGCCCCATAACTTGTGTTAGCTTGATCACGGTTAGTTGTAAAAGCAAAGCTGCGAAGAAGCTGGGTATAGACACACCTACGATGGAAACCAGCAAGACGACCAGGGACCAACCGGTATGTCGCCCTCTAGAAGCCCAGATTCCCAGAACGATTCCGATTGGAGCGGCGATCAGCAAAGAAGCCAGCAACAGGAGCAGGCTTCTAGCGAAGGCTATTGGCACCACTTCACTAATTGGCACCGGTCGAAGTGTGATGCTTCCCGCAGCCGTTAGGCCAAGATCGCCATGTATCAATCCATCCAGATAAATGCTGGTCTTTTCAACAGCTATTGCGATCGATGAGAGGAAAGAGACACCACGCCCTATGTCCAATATCAGGTAGCTCAGGAAGATGATGCTCACCAAGACCAAAACGCCAAAAACCAGACGCTGGGAAATAAAGATGGTATATCCGACTAGCCTCTCCCACCACACATGGTCAGTTACCGATCCGACTTTTCGCAGCCTCGCTTGGATATTCGTTGATAGTTGTTTTGCGTTGGTCACGGCATATCTCGATTTTTCGGGATTACGTAACTGCTAGTGTTGCGCCAGTGTTACAAAACTATCGAGTCACTTTCGCCGCGCAACACTAGTGCTTTGTCAAAGATGAAAGTTTCATTCGATATCCGGTTACTACACCCTTGACAAAGCTTAAAGTGCTCCGTCCACGATCTATTCTTACTAAATAATCACACTTGACGGAACACTAGGAAACAAATCCGAACATTTAAATGTCTCGCAATCCAGTACTTGGCCTTGCAGGTTTCCAGGAAAAGAACTTAATGATAACATGCTTTGTGCATATTCCATTCCCTCCAACTCACCGTATAATAGAGCCAGCAAGCATTTACTTTAAACCTGACACTGCTCTTGCCAGTATATTATTTGACATGTAAGTAGTATATAAATGAGTCCGCTGAAAAAACACCATCGTAGAAATGGGAAAATGACTAAAAACTGGCGATCTCTTTTTTTTCTGAGCTGCTATCTGATCCTGACGGTGATCTTGACAGCTTGTGCTGGACAACCTGAACGCCTTTGGCTCAAGCCCCCAGGTTGGAGTCGAGCGCAACTGCTAGGCAATACTCGCGTTGGAGACCCGGTTCCTGTCACCTACGATGGTGATGGCCAGACCTATATTTTCTTGATGAGCCCAGGCATGGGTGCCTCTCATCCTCGCGTGTTGTCCCTCGACGGCCAGGCCAAGACTGTTTGGGATCGAACTTATGAAGAGATCGAGCTGGCAGTTTCGAAAGAGCCCCGCATGCTCTGGGATGGTGATGTGCTTCAGCTCTTTTGGATTGCAGGTAATGGGCTATACAATCTACAGCTAGATGCCTCAGGGAACTTACTCGGTCCTCCCAAGCTCCTTTCAGGGAAGACGACAGTTGGACATTACGATGTGGCCAGCAACACCAGCGGATCGATCGCTATCTGGTACGCAGGAACGCGGGACGAACCCGGGCTTTATGCACTCCCGCCAGGTGACCTAACAGGTGAAGCGACCCTGGTAGACCCCGAGGGCATCAGACCCAGTTTACAGTACGACGATACCGGCACGCTGCATGTGATCTGGACTCGCGATCCATCTGGTGGCGGTAGCAAACCTTACCTTTACGCAGCCTATCCTGATAGCACTTATCCTCCTGGAGCGGAGACAATTGTGGTGGCACCGCGTGTAATCGGAACGACTGTTCTCGATGGTCCCCACCTGGGACTTGATCGTGAGCACGTTTATATTTTGTGGAGCATGACCTTCTTCAGCGGTTTAGACGCCGGTACCTCAAAGGCATATTATGCCTACTTTCAAAAGGGCCGACCGTCTTCGGTTTCACCAGTCAATCAGCTATTTGTCCCATATGCTTACGATCTTATCTATGAGGCCATGCCAGATAGCGATTTGAAAGCTGGCGAGCGTGTTTACCTAAGCCCAGAGTTCAGGGGAGGCAGCAATTACATCATTGCTATGAAAACTAATCCTACCGCTGATCAGGAGTTGGTCGTCGTCTTGCAAGCTCGACAGGCTTATCTCATGCGCCAAACCAGATCACAAGTTAGCGCGGTCTTCTTCCAGGATGGTGCCCCCACTGCCTATCAGCAGCTCAGTTTCACACCCTCCAGTCCGACTTCTCCCGCCATCATCAGCGATGATGAGGGGAGATTATCTCTGACCTGGTTGGAGAAAGGAGAGCTACCTGGTTGGGCAGTGTATTTCGCCAGCACCGCTCCCGATATCCGCGAGGCTTTAAGTAATATCACTCGGGATGACTTCGGTCGCCTCACCGCCGAAACGCTCTTTGGGCTATTATCAAGTGCCGTGCTCATCCCTTTTGCTCTGGCGTGGCTCTTACCAGCAATACTCGTGCTTGCTCTGACCTCCAGGATCAGGGAAGCACATGATCGCCTTGCAAGCCCTGGTGTGATTGTCAGCCTGAGCCTGACCTTCATTGTTTACTTCATCAGCAAATTGGGGACTCTACCTGAAATGCGCAGTTATCTGCCGTTCTCTGCCTGGATCCCTTTCATCCCACCTTGGCTTTATTTCCCACTGCGGTTAGGTGTGCCGTTATTGAGCGCTGGGTTGGCACTGCTGGTTGCCTGGTTCTACACTTACCGAAAAATGAAAAATTCGATCTTCCTTTTCTTGGCCATCTTTGCGATCGTCGATGGACTCATCACCATGGCTGTGTATGGTGTTCTTGTGTACGGTGCTTTCTAGGGTATGGGCTGCCAGTGGGGATGGATGTCATTGGCTGGATGGTTGGTTAGCCGCCGAGGGTTCGTCCCATCGGCATTCATCACGTAGATCTCGATGTTGCCATCGCGGTCGGACGTAAAGGCGATCTTCGATCCATCCGGGGACCAGGATGGATCACCCTCACTAGCCGGATTTTGGGTCAGGTTGGTTAGCGTGTTTTCCTCCAAGTCCAGCACGAAGATCTCTACATTACCATCACGGTCGCTCATAAAGGCGATCTTCCTTCCATCAGGAGACCATTCCGGGTTCAAGTCCGAAGCCGGGTTGTTCGTCAGGTTCTTTTGAAACTTGTTGGGTTGCAGCATATAGATTTCTGGGTTGCTATCGCGCATGCTCATGAACACGATCGATTGACCATCTGGTGACCACGACCCATACAAATCCAGCCCCAAGCGCGAGGTGAGCTTAACTGGTTTGCTGCTGCCATCCGCATCCACGACCCACAGCTTGGTATTACCCGGAACTTCTAAATAGCCCCCTTCTCGCGCCTCTTGATAAGTACGGTTAGAGGCGAATAAAATCTGGGATCCATCAGGGGACCAGGCCGGGATTACATTGTAGCCGCCCCCATCTGTCAATTGCGTTGGCTCGCTGCCATCGGGCCGCATCAGGTAGATGTCCGGGTTATTGTCCCGTTCTGAGGTGAATGCGATTTGCTGACCGTCTGGCGACCAACTCGGCACGCCGTCATAGGCAGGATTACTGCTCAGGTTAACCAGATTAGAACCATCAACATCCACAACATAGACTTCTGCATTGTCATCGCGATAGGATTCAAATACGATCTTGCTCTCCTGAGCTGTCAATGCGCTGCATCCCAAAGCCACCTGTATTAAAATCACACTCAATAGACCGAACTTCACTCTGGAATACACGCTTTTTTTCATACTTTACCTCAATTAAAGATAGGACTTACGCGGTTTAGCGAGGAAAACTCCAAAAATGGGGGGTGCGGGCGACGCCCGCACCCCCCATTTTTGGAGTTTTCCTCGCTAAACCGCGTAAGTCCTATCTTTAATTGAGGTAA
>DAOVXM010000201.1 GCA_030636125.1 Chloroflexota bacterium
CCAACCCGGTGGTTCGCCCAGACATGGAAACTATTCAGAGTTGTGCTCTCCAACTTCCCAACGAACGAAACCCCGGATGACGATATTTTCACCAATTTAGGCAATATTATCTAGCAACAACTTCTCAACGGTCAATTCGTCATCTCGAATATAAGGCTGCCGCAGCAAACATACCTCATCTACAAATTTGGCCAGGCGTCCTTCGACGATGCGGACAATGACATTTTCAGGCTTACCCTCTTCCAGGCCGAGCCTGCGAGCTTTCTCGCGCTCTTGCTCTAATACTTCCTCTGGAATATCTTCTTCCCTAATGTACCGCGGCGCGGCTGCAGCTATTTGCAGGGCAAGCTCATGGGCAAAAGTTCGGAAAGTTTCAGAGCGGGCTACAAAGTCGGTCTCGCAGTTGACCTCGACCATCACACCGACGCGCCCATTGCCATGTGAGTATAGTTCTACCATACCCTCAGAGGATTCTCGGTCCGCACGTTTGGCAGCTGTTGCCAAACCTTTTTCACGTAAAATCTCTTGTGCTTTCTTAAAGTCGCCATTTGTCTTTTCCAGGGCTTTGCGAACTTCCATAATCCCTGCCCCGGAGACTGCGCGCAACTCTTTAATTTGGTCTATCGTAACTGTCATGTTTATTCCTCGTTCTCTTCCTGGTCCCCGTCTTCTGCTGCCGGCTCGTCTTCGCTCGGCTGTTCATCCTCTGCATCCTCCGTAGCTTCAGCTTCTTCTACGATCTCCTCGATCTCTTCAGCTTCAACTACCTCTACCTGCTCAACAACCTCCTCGACCTCTTCAACTTCCATCTCCTCTACTTGCTCAACAACCTCCTCGATCTCTTCAACTTCCTCCACCTCTACCTGCTCAACAACCTCTACCGCTTCGGCCTGCTCTTCGACCCCTTCCTCTTCGACTTGCTCAGCACCTTCTTCCTCCTCGGTGGAAGCGGCCGTACTAAAAGCCAGTTTAGCCAGTGTAGCTTCGCCCAACAACTCTTCGTCGGACAGTTCGGGCTCATCAGCACCTACCATCTCCATAATTTCTGGAGCAGGCTCGACTTCCTCTTCCTTGCGCATGGCTTTCCCTTCCAGCACAGCTTCAGCAATCTTGCCAACTAAAAGCTTAATGGCGCGGATAGCGTCATCGTTCGAAGGAATGACATAATCTATATTACGCGGGTCGCAGTTGGTATCCACCATAGCGACAACAGGTATATCAAGCAAATTTGCCTCGTGAATGGACGTCTCCTCGCGGCGTACATCTACGACAAAGAGCAGGTCTGGCACACCCGCCATGTGGCGAATACCGCCCAATAACATTTCTAGGCGATCCATCCGGCGAGTGAGCAACAGCACCTCCTTCTTAGGAAGGCGTTCGAAATCGCCCCCGTCGCGCATACGCTCTAGACCCTCTAATTCATTTATGCGCTGGCGAATCGTGCGCCAATTTGTGAGCATACCACCTAACCAGCGCATGGTTACATATGGCATCCCGCAGCGAGTGGCCTCCAGGTAGATAGTCTCTTGGGCCTGACGTTTGGTGCCAACAAAAAGCACCGTTCCCTCTTCGGCTACGGTGTCACGGACCAAATTGTAGGCTTCGTCCAATGCCTTGACCGTTTTTTGCAGGTCGATAATATGGATACTGTTACGCTCGGTAAATATATATGGCTTCATGGCTGGGTTCCACTTGTGGGTACGATGCCCAAAGTGCACACCACTTTCCAGAAGCGCTTTCATAGAAACGATGGCCATTTTAAACACTCCTTTGCGTTATTCCTCCGCCTCCTTCATCCTTTCCCGGCACCATCCCAGGAATAAAGGCCAATTTAATCCTGAGGCAAACATGGCACGCCCGGTTAAGTCGAGAGACGTGTGAGATAGGGATTAGCCCCGCTCCGGGGGCACAATATCTCCCGCCTAAGGCGGGAGCGTGCGAAGTATATCATAAGCTGGCAGGTTCGTCCAGGACTGTTATTGCGCGGTACAATTTATGTCATGGACCAACCTACCCTTAACAAGCTTTTAGGTGATTTGTCCTTGGGGTCTATACGCTATCTAAATACCGTTGACTCCACCAACAACCTGGCCGCACACTGGGCCAAAGATGGTGCGCCAAACCTATCGCTGGTGATAAGCGATGAACAAACGGCTGGCCGCGGTCGCTTGAGCCGTCGCTGGTATACACCGCCAGGAGCAGCATTGGCATTCAGCCTAATCATCCAGGATACCACTCAAGAGACCGTCATGCCCAACAGCAGCTTATCCCGCCTGACAGCGTTAGGGACACTGGCAGTATGCGATGCATTGAAACAATCCTTCCCAACACAGCTTCAAGCACAGATTAAATGGCCCAACGACGTCTTAGTGGCACATCACAAGCTGGCTGGGGTGCTCTCCGAGGCTTTTTGGCAAGGTGAGCAATTACAGACTGTCATCCTTGGCATCGGTATCAATATTGCACCTGAATCCGTGCCATCTGCGGAGCTGCTGGATTTTCCGGCAACCTGTGTAGAAGCTGCGGTGAAAGAACAAGTTGACCGCTGGGAGTTGTTACACACTGTGTTGGTCAAGTTGTTATACTGGAGATCCCACCTGACCTCCCCAGAGTTCATTCAGGCCTGGGAAAAGAGATTAGCCTATCGAGGAGAGTGGGTGCAGGTGATTTTTGAGGGTGAACCATCTCTTGAGGGTCAAGTAATCGGGCTAAAATCCGATGGTTCCTTAAAAATGCTTACACGGTCAGGGGATCTGGTTGATCTCCAGGCTGGTGAAATCCACGTTAGGCCGCTTGACAGGCCAGCCTAACCAGCAAACTAACAAATTCGAAATGAAAGGCATGGCCCAAGACGGTTACAATTAAATATTACTGCTCAGGCTACAAAGAGAAGTCTCGGGCCGGCTCCCCCTATCCAAGGCTGGAGTTACAATTACAGTATGATACTTTACTAGGAGACCTAAGATGTTCGATGACCTGCGCGACGATGCCTCGTCTTATTACGATGAAGATGATTTCCAGGAGCTCGCTAAGCCACAGGAAAGCCCCAAGAAATTCTTGGGCATGACCCCCCTCCAACGGTTTGTCATCGCATTGCTATTATTATTCGCTACCTGTATCCTTAGCGCGTTTTGCTTACTGGTGACAGAGAGAGTAGTACTATTGTTATGACGACCAGGAACTCGCCCTCTGATCTCTTACCTGCTTAAAGTGTTGCGCATTATTACCAAACTATCGAGTCACTTTCGCCGCGCAACACTAGGTCACACCCACTCGAAGTAAATCGGCGCGGGCAATGCGTGCCACAGAGGCAACATTATCCCCTTCCTTTAAATTCATCAACAGCACACCGCGTGTCGCGCGACCTGATCGTGAAATGTTTTCCACTTTGGTCCGTATAATCACGCCACCAGCCGACATCATGGTCAGGTCGTCGGCTTCTTGCACCACGCGTGCCGCAGCAATCACACCCACCTTATTAAATGCCTTTTTGTCAATTGTAAGTATACCTCTGGTAGCCCTGCTCTTTGAGGTATATTCGCTCAATAGTGTGCGCTTTCCATAACCCTTGGTTGTCACCACCAATAACTCACCCTCCGGTTCGACTACTTCCATGCTGGTGACCCGGTCCCCTTTGTGTAATCGAATCCCGATGACGCCTGCTGCAGTGCGTCCCATCGACCTCACCTCTTTCTCCGAGAAACGCAACGCCTGACCGTTTTTCGTCACCATAATAATTTCATCCTCACCTCGCGTCAGGCGCACCCACCCCAACTCATCGCCTTCACCTAGGCTGATAGCGATCAGACCAGAAGGACGCACAGATGCAAATGCAGAGAAGACCACACGTTTGACACGCCCGTTGCGAGTGGCCATCATGCAGTACTCAGCAGCTTCGAAATCGGGCACGGGCACAACTGCAGTAACTGTCTCACCAGGCCTTAAAGCCAATACGTTAACAATAGGAATACCTTTCCCTGTACGGTCGGCGTCTGGAATCTGGTACGCCTTCTCGGAATATACTTTGCCCTTATCAGAGAAAAAGAGAATAGTATCCAGCGTACGCGCCGGGACCAGCATTACGACCTCGTCTTCGTCCTTGGTGGCGTGACCGGTGACCCCCCGGCCACCACGTCTCTGCGACCTGAACGCTTTAGCCATAACCCGCTTGATATACCCGCGCTGAGTGATACTGATCAACACGGCCTCATCGGGAACCAGGTCCTCCTCGTCGAAGTCCCCGCTGGCATCAAATGCAATATGAGTCCGGCGTTCATCCCCATACTTTTCAGCGACCTCATTTAAGCCATCTTTGATAACTTTCAAAATTTTCTTCGGGTTCGCCAACAAATCTTCCAGATAAGCAATATTTTTGAGAATCTGGTTCTGTTCGTCCTCGATTTTCTGCCGTTCCAAGGCTGCCAGGCGGCGCAGTTGCAAATCGAGAATGGCTTGGGCTTGACGATCGCTCAAGTTAAATCGCGACATAAGGCGTTCCTTGGCAACATCGGCATCCGGAGACTTACGGATTGTCTGGATCACATCGTCCAGGTTTGCCAGCGCGATAAGCAGTCCTTCTAAGATATGCGCGCGAGCAAGCGCTTTATTTAAGTCGAATTGAGAACGGCGGATGATCACATCACGCCGGTGCTCGATATACACACGTAACGCTCGCTTCAGCGAGAGTAAGCGCGGTTCTCCTTCCACCAGGGCCAGCATCTGGGCTCCAAAGGTGGTTTGAAGCGGGGTGAACTTATAAAGCTGGTTGAGCACCTTTTTGGGTTGCGCGCTGCGTTTGAGTTCGATGATAATGCTCATCCCACGCCGGTCTGATTCATCGCGTAGATCGGAGATTTCGCCCAGCTTGCCGATGCGAGCCAGATGGGCAATCCGCTCGATCAAGCTGGTTTTATTGAGTTGATAAGGGATTTCTGTGATAACAATACGGTAGCGGCCCCCATTTAACTCTTCAATATGTGCTAGCCCGCGCAGTACAATGCGACCGCGCCCGGTGCTATAAGCCTGGCGGATACCTTCCGAACCCACAATTACACCACCTGTGGGGAAATCAGGCCCCGGAAGATATTCCAGCAAATCTTCCACAGTGATTTCATCTACCTGATGGTAGTTATCGATCATATAGGTCAGGGCCGAGATCAACTCACCCAGATTGTGAGGAGGGACATTGGTCGCCATACCTACCGCAATCCCAGAGGAACCATTTAGCAACAAGTTGGGCAGGCGGGCTGGCAAGACGATTGGTTCTTGCAAAGAGTCGTCAAAGTTAACCGAAAAGTCTACCGTATCCTTGCCAATATCCGCCAGAATATCTTCGGCCATGGACGCCAAACGCGCCTCGGTATAGCGCATTGCTGCGGGCGCATCGCCATCAATGGAACCGAAGTTGCCCTGCCCATCGACCAAGGTATAGCGCATAGAGAAGTCTTGCGCCAGACGGGCCATAGCATCGTAAACCGACTGATCCCCATGCGGGTGGTATTTTCCCAACACTTCGCCAACGATACGCGCAGATTTCTTATGCTGCGTGTTCGAGCGAATGCCCATATCATGCATAGCATACAAAATACGGCGGTGTACTGGCTTGAGTCCGTCACGCGCGTCGGGCAAGGCGCGCGCAACGATCACGCTCATCGCGTAGTCCAGATAGGCAGATCGCATTTGATCGTCGATGTCTACTTGTTGAAC
>DAOVXM010000493.1 GCA_030636125.1 Chloroflexota bacterium
CCGAGGCAATCGAAGCGGGATTATGGCTGATCACGGTCTCCGTGCGGGCACGCTTGCCTGCGAAGATAGCCGTTTGGAATAAACGTGAGAGGATTTTGCCAGCAACCCCGTGACTTCGGGCAGTGGATAAGGCCTCGGTAACCTGTCCCAGGATCTGCGGCTCTCCCAGCACCAGCGAGTCAAGTCCGGCGGCAACACGCAGCAGGTGAGCGATGGCCTCTTCATCGAGCAGACGATAGGTGTGTGGAGAGAATTCAACCAATGGCACCCCACTGGTCTCAGCCAGGAATTGTTCCAGAGCATCAAACGTACTATTACCGGCAACCGCGTAGATTTCAACGCGATTACAGGTCGACAGGATGATCATTTCCTGGATTTCGGGCAGCGTGCTTCCACCCCCACAACCCAAGCGGGCCAGTGCAGTTTCTAAACGGATTGCTGAGAATGCCAATCGTTCTCGAAGGTTTACATTAGCGGTATGATGATTAATTCCGAGACAAAGAATGTGCATAAAATGGTTAGACGTTCGCTTTGCAGGGGATCATGTTGAGCCTTCCATTACCAGGCCAACACGAGCTGAATTATAGAACCTGATTGTGAAATTTGAAACACAGGTTTCACAAGTATTTGATGAGTAAAGAATTAATATTGATGTAGATCGTTTCCAGCGTGTAACTGTTTATTATTGTTATAATCCTTCAAACAACTTCGACAATTGGTGAGACGCTCTTATAGGGCGTCCTACCAACCTATAGGTTTGGAGGCAAAACTATGAGACGTAGACGAGCAGGTAAACAGGAAGCAAGCAGCGCTGGGGGACCCACCCAATACAAAATGCGCGAGAAGATGGTGTCCATAGGGGATGACTTTTGGATCGAGAACCAGGGTGGCCAAAAGGTCTTTAAGGTTGATGGTAAAGCGCTGCGGGTGCGCGATACCCTGAAGTTCGAAGACCGGCAGGGTCACGAACTGTGCAAGATCCAGGAAAAGAAGGTGCGCGTCAAAGACACCATGAATATAGAAGGCCCGGACGGGAAAACCCTGGCCTCGGTCAAAAAAGCCCTGATCACTCCTGTGCGCGACCGCTGGACGGTCAAGATCGGGAATGGTCCCGACCTGGACGTGCAGGGCAATATCGTCGACCACGAGTACAAGATCGAGGCAGGCCGCACCAAGGTGGCCGAGGTCTCCAAGAAGTGGTTCCGCGTGCGCGATACCTATGGCGTGGAGATCGCGCCGGGTCAGAATGACATCGTCATCCTGGCCGTTACCGTCGCCATCGATATGATGCGTTGATTTACTATTAAATAGGAGGTTTTACCATGTCAGACTTAGTTGAATACAAACCCGGATCGGCTTTTCCAGGTGAGATCGGCCGCACAGTGTCAGAATCGCAGCCCGCCTGGCCGGAACCCAACCGTGCCAAAGATGGCTCGCCCAACGTCATCTTTTTTGTGTTGGATGATGTGGGCTACGGCCAGATGTCTGCCTTTGGTGGGCTAGTCAACACCCCTAACATAAACCGCCTGGCGCAGGACGGCTTACGCTACGCCAATATGCACACCACCGCCCTGTGCTCGCCTACGCGTTCTTGCATCCTCACCGGGCGCAACCACCACTCCAGCGGCGTCGCCGCCATTATGGAGACAGCCACCGGCTATCCAGGTTATGACGGCCGTATGCCCTTTGAGAACGGCATGCTGCCGGAGATGCTGCTGGAGCACGGCTACAATACCTTTTGTGTTGGCAAATGGCACCTCTCGCCAGCCGAAGAGAGCACTCCAGCCGGACCATTTCATCGCTGGCCGTTGGGGCGTGGCTTTGAGCGCTACTACGGCTTTTTCGGTGGCGAGACCAACCAGTGGTTCCCCGACCTGACCTATGACAACCATTCAGTGCCGCAGCCCAAGACGGTTGAAGAGGGCTATCACCTGGATGAAGACCTGGCCGATCACGCCATCCGTTTTGTTCTGGATGCCCACGTCAACGCGCCGGACAAGCCATTCTTTATGTACTATGCTCCCGGCACCGCCCATGCTCCGCACCAGGTAGGTAAAGAGTGGATCGAGAAATACAAGGGTAAGTTCGATATGGGCTGGGACAAGTACCGCGAGGTCGTCTTCCAGCGCCAGAAAGAGCTAGGGCTTTTCCCTGCCGATGCTGAGCTATCGCCGCGCGATCCCGATGTGCCAGAGTGGGCTGGTTTGAGCGATGACCAGAAGCGACTTTACGCTCGTTTTATGGAGGTCTATGCCGGTTTTCTGGAGCACTGCGACTATCAATTCGGGCGCGTCCTGCAGGCTTTGGAGGACATTGACGAACTGGACAATACCCTCATCATGGTCATCCCCGACAATGGGGCCAGCTCCGAGGGTGGTCCCGATGGCGCCTTTAACGAGATGAGCAGCTTCAATTACTATTGGGAAAAACTGGATGAAATTCTGCCCCGCATGGATGAACTGGGTGGTCCCGCTTCATATAACCACTATCCCTGGGGCTGGTCCTGGGCTGGTAATGCACCCTTCCGCCGCTGGAAAAAGGAAGTCTATCGCGGCGGCAGTACCGATGATCTGATCGTCTATTGGCCCAAGGGTATTAAGGCCAGAGATGAAATTCGCCCGCAGTATGCCCATGCTATCGACATGGTGCCCACCGTGTTGGAAGTGCTGGGCATCGAGCCACCCGAAAGCGTGCGCGGCGTGACCCAATCGCCCATCGAGGGTGTCAGTTTTGCCCACAGCTTTGACGAGGCGTCAGCCGAGTCAAAGCACCATACCCAGTA
>DAOVXM010000500.1 GCA_030636125.1 Chloroflexota bacterium
ATTGAGGCCCGCATCATCCATACACGTCAAAATTATGGACTTGCTGAAATCGCCTATAGCTTGTGGGCCCTCGCTCACGGCTTGGCGGCACTCCAATTGACGAATTTGAGCAATGTTGAGTTCGATTATGAGAGCGCGGACCGGGCTACAATCCAAACCTTCATCCAGGGATTAGGTAGTGTTCCGTCAAAAAAGATTGTTTAGTAAGAATAGATTGTGGACGGAACACTTTAAGCTTTGCCAAGGGTTTTGTCACCCGGATATCGAATGAAGCTTTCACCCTTGACAAAGCAGTAGTCATTTCAGAGGGTAGGTATAGAGGTATACGATTTTTTTTGCCCTGTACTGAACAATGTTCGGAAATAAAACAATGTTTAATGTGATTATTAAAGGAGCTACAAATGAGCGCAATTACAACTGAAGTGAAACAGCTTGATCTGGAGCAGGAACCTAGGCAGGAGGAGGGGAAGCGGGTTACATCGACACTGAGCATATTTCGCCAGCGCGATTTCAAATTATTGTGGATTGGCGAGGTTATCTCCTTGATCGGCGACCAGTTTTATATGATCGCACTGCCCTGGTTGGTGTTGCAGATGACCGGGAGCGCCCTGGCAATGGGCACTGTACTGGCCTTGGCTGGTATTCCGCGCGCTTTGTTTATGCTGGTCGGTGGCGCGCTCACCGACCGCTTCACGCCGCGCTTGGTTATGCTGGCTTCCAATCTGCTCCGTTTAGTGCTGGTATCTTTGCTGGCGGTAATCATCGTGTTTGGACAGATCGAACTGTGGATGCTGTACCTGTTTGCGCTCACATTTGGCCTGGTAGATGCTTTCTTCTACCCGGCGCAGAACGCCATTGTGCCCCGCCTGGTTGGTAAAGATCAGCTACAGTTGGCAAATACCATTATGCAAGGTACCCTGCAGCTCAGCTTATTCGCCGGCCCTGTCCTGGCGGGATACTTGATTTCTGTTCTGGATAAGGCCGTTGCAGCGGGGACTTTCCAGGCGGCTGGAGACATGCAGGGCATTGGGCTGGTCTTTGCTATTGATGCCTTGACCTTCCTTGCCTCCGCCATAACGCTGTGGCTGATCAGTCCACACGCCGCAGTCACACAAAACCAGGACGAGGGAGAATCTGAAAACCTGCTAAGCAGTATCCGTGAAGTCCTGCTGGTTGTCTGGAACGATGCCCGGTTGAGATCGTTCTTTATCCTGATCGCGATATCGAATTTTTTGATCAACGGTCCGCTGATTATCGGGATCCCTGTGCTGGCTAATTCGCGCTTTCCAGAAGGCGCCGCCGCATTCGGTATTTTGATGTCGGCCTATGGTGGGGGGGCGCTGCTGGGAATCGCGCTGGCAGGCCTCTTGCCAAAACCACCGGCGCAGCGCATGGGCACGGTGTTGGGCATCATTTGGAGCGTGCTTGGATTAGGTGTTGTCGCCCTGGGTTTGATTTCTTTGACACCGCTCGCGGCGCTGGTGACCCTGGTAATGGGCGTCGCCAATGGCTACGTGGTGATCATTTTTATCACCTGGTTACAAACCCGCACCCAAGAGGATATGCTCGGGAGGATGATGAGCTTGTTGATGTTCGCCTCGGCTGGCCTGCTCCCACTTTCCAGCCTGCTGACCGGTGCTCTGATCAGCCTGCACGTGGTGGGTTTATTCGTGGTCTCCGGGAGCCTTATGACGCTGCTGGTGCTCTTGATGTTGCGCAACCCTGCAATACGGTCAATGGAGGTGGATAGGGGCGATACGACTATCGCGGCTGAGTCGCAGCTTTAATCCTTTCGGTTACGGATGCTCGCTTGAGTATTTCAATTGCCACCGGGAGCTGCCATGCCAACCCATCCTAGTTCGAGGCCCTCCTGGTCTTCCAGGCGGTTATACAGCTCACCGGTATGGTGCTGGATGTGGCGGATATTATAAAATTGTAATTCCAACTTGTTGAATGGCAGCCAGTAGAAACCTGAGGCCGCCTCCAGGTCTATACTGGCAACTTGCCTGGCAACCTCCTCCAGGCAGAGTTCGAGATATTCAAGCATTTCCTCTTTGCTATAAGGAGCTCGTACCTCGGGCTCTTGGTCACCTGCTGGAGATTCTACTTCAAGCGAGATGAAATTAACTTCATGTTTTACCCACGGCGTGAAATCATCTTCGGATGGTTGTAAATAGAGGTGCGTGTAAAAGAGGCTATGAAAGACGGTATGCCAAAACTTGTTTTTGTGGTTGGGATTATCCCATAGAGAATCCGGGCAGTTGACGATGGCCTGCTCCAGCATTTTTAGAGCGGCTTGATATTGGGATCTAATCACTTCTTTTGTATCCATAAGTATGCCTCCGAAAAGTCTTAACAAGTAAATCTTGGCGTTACGGTATGGCCTTAATCTGACGTGTTCCGATACCCCTCTTTCTCGTAGTGTACTTCCAAGCGATTTGTCTGATGAATGGTGATATCCCGACAGACTGGACGCAGGCCGCAGGTCGCCGATCGTACTGAATCGAACGATAACGGCATAATATAGTCTAGGTTAAGGGTTTGGTTCGACCACAGAGTTGGAAGTCCCTTGGGTGAACGAAGCGGGAAAAAAGATTAAAATCAACCCCACGCAGATGGGTAAAATGTGACAAGATTAGCATATCTCAAAAGCGAAAGGCAGGAGGTATGCGATGAAAACAGAAAAAAAAAGAGAGTACTGGCCTCGGG
>DAOVXM010000399.1 GCA_030636125.1 Chloroflexota bacterium
CAAAAATGGGTCTCGATTTCGGTTCCAGTTCTTGGGACGTTTTCCATTTTTGACCAAGTCACTTCCGGTGAGAATGAACCCGGTTCGGTTGCGTTCGACCGTATCAGCCACAAAATCCGTATGGGCGACTGCACCAATGAAAATGAACATGGCCGCAGCCGGCACGGTGTCCGTCTGCTCAGAGTCCTTGTTAATGATGGTAACGGACTCCAGCCGGTCTTCACCATGTACCTCAACCACTTCCGTGCGGGTCAGCACTTCAATATTTTCCGTATCGCCGATCTGGTCAACCAGGTACTGGGACATTCCAAGTGCCAGAGAACTACCACGCACCAGCATGCTGACCTTGCTGGCATAACGAGAGAAGAACATCGCAGCTTGGCCAGCCGAGTTAGCGCCACCGACCACGAAAATATGCCTGTCCCGGAAGTTGGCTGCTTCGGTCAGGGCGGCCCCATAGTATACCCCTGCCCCGGTGAGCGGCTCGATACCTGGGACTTCTAGCTGTCTTACGCTGACCCCACTTGCAATCAGCATAGCTTTACAGCCCAATTCACTTCCATCTTTTAAAATCACATACCGGTAGGGATCCTCGACGCGGATGCTTGCTACCTCCTGGGCAGTTAATATTTCAGCACCAAGCCGGGTGGCCTGAATGGTGGCACGCTGAGCCAGGTCTGAGCCGCTTACTCCACTCGGAAAACCCAGGTAATTTTCAATCCGAGAGCTTGTGCCGGCTTGACCGCCAGTAGCTTCTTTTTCGATCAGCAGGGTTTTTAGCCCTTCCGAGGCGCCATACACGGCTCCAGCTAATCCGGCCGGACCACCGCCAATGATAATATAGTCATAAAAGGGCGCCGTCGCCTGGGTGCGTAAACCGGTTGCCTCCGCCAGGGTTTTCAGATCAGGGTCGACCAGTACCTTACCATCCGGAAAAAATATCACGGGCAGTTTGCGCTGGCCATCTTGTGATGCTTCCACCAACTCGAAAGCCTGGCTATCTTTCTCGATGTCCAGCCACTGGTAAGGGATACGATTTCGAGACAAGAAATCTTTAACTTCATGACTGGAAGCTGACCAGATAGTTCCGGCGACGCGAATGCCATCGTAAGGAAGTTGTACTGATGATTGCCAGTCACTGAGCAAGTCATCCAATACGGGATACAGATTCTGTTCAGGTGGATCCCAGGGCTTCATCAGGTAATAATCCAGCCCGATGGAGTTGATGCTGGCAATGGCAGCTTCGGTGTCTGCATATGCGGTCAGTAGCACTTTGCGCGCATCAGGGTAATACTTGCGCGCTTCGGCCAGGAACTCAGTGCCGCCCATTTCAGGCATACGCTGGTCAACCAGGAATAAAGCCAGCGGGGTGTTACGCTGCTTGAGCTTTTTTACAGCCTCTAAAGCTTCCGCACCAGAACTGGCTTGCATAATACGATAATCTCCCCGGTAATGCCCTCGCAGGTCACGATTGACCGCGTTCAGTACCTGGGGTTCGTCGTCAAGCGTAAATATTATAGGTTTTGCCATTTGTATCTCTTCTTCCGAAATAATTTATGAAAATGTGGTTAACAAAAGAAGTTAAAAATACTAACTTCTGGGTCCCGCCAATCAACGCTCAAGTTGCTCTGATCAATGTACCTTTTCCCCACTTTATCCTAGCCTCCGCGCGGTTCCTGTTTTGGGATGCAGTCGTTGCTAACTTGGTAAAACCCGTTTTGAGAACCAGTTTACCTTGGAGGTGAAGATTCCGGATGACTCACCAGAATTATTACCGGCGAATATATATTTTGTTTGCCTATCCAGTGGCGAGATAAGAATGCTGCTCTTTGCGATTGAATTATTTTTTGGTTGGTATTTTTCAGATATGCCCTCCGCTCCTAGGTATTCCTACTCGTAGCCCAAGTCACTGAGGAATTGAGCCTCCAATTTAATCAATAGGCTCAACTAAAACAGGGATTGAAATTACCTACGGTCTATTTGCGGACTATTATAACATAATAGCTCTTAAATGTCTTGTTCAGATGAATGTTTTTTAATGTCCGGGGCAAATGCATCAACCTGTAATTCAACCTATTCAGATATAATAAGTCAAAGTATAATACAAATAGATCTTACCCAGCTTAAGTGGTAAAGGCCTGAAGATGAGTTACCCTCACCCAACTGCGTAAGTCCCAGCAAATATGGAGCTTCTATGAATTGTTCAAACTGTCAAAGCACAAATCCTGCTGGCGCCAAGTTCTGCATGAACTGTGGCCAAGCGCTGGCGCTCTCCTGCCCTAATTGCGGTACCGAATTACCACCAGGGGCCGCATTTTGTTTTAATTGCGGGCATAAATTAGCCAGCCCACAAGCCGAGGCTCAGGCAAAGGTTGAACCTGAAAGCCAACCCGCCCCTCAAAGGACCGCGGATATCCCCTCCACACAGTCCTACCTGCAGCAGTATATCCCCCAAGAGTTGTTATCCAAGCTTGAGGCAGCTCAAGAGTGGGGAGCCATGGAAGGCGAGCGCCGCATTGTCACGATGTTATTCTGCGACGTTAAGGGCTCAACTGCCGCCGCTGGGCAGCTCGATCCCGAGGAATGGGCGGATATCATCAACGGCACCTTCGAGCACTTGATCACGCCTGTCTACCGTTACGAAGGTACAGTTGCACGCTTGATGGGGGATGGCATTCTGGCTTTCTTCGGCGCGCCCATCGCCCACGAAGACGATCCCCAACGCGCCATACTGACTGGTTTGGACATCCTCGACGGCATCCAGGGTTACAGGGAGCAGGTCAAACGCCAATGGAGCCTGGACCTGGATGTCAGAGTGGGCATCAACACCGGCCTGGTCGTCGTCGGTGCGATAGGCTCAGACTTGCGTATGGAATACACTGCGGTGGGCGATGCGATCAACCTGGCTGCGCGCATGGAACAGACCGCTCAACCAGGGACAGTACAAATTGCCGAGCCCACCTATAAACTGGTAGCGCCCTTGTTTGAGGCGGAAAACCTGGGAGGCATCCAGGTCAAAGGCAAGCAGGAACCTGTTCAAGCGTACCAAGTGCTGGGTTTAAAATCCGGACCGAGCAAGTTACGAGGCATTGAAGGGCTGGAATCGCCAATCATCGGGCGTGATGCTGAGATGCACACCTTGCGAGGCGCCATCATCGAACTGCGCCAGGGGCGCGGCCAGATCGTTTCTGTGATAGGCGAGGCCGGGCTGGGCAAGTCGCGCTTGATCGCTGAATTGCGCCAAATGCCATCGCCTGTGTCCAAGACCGAGGCCAAACTCAGGTGGGAAGAAGGACGCTCACTCTCCTATGAGACATCCACTCCTTACGCGCCTTTTATAGATTTGTTCCATAATTGCTTCGAGCTGGCGGATGGAGGCTCTGATGAGGACAAATTCAAGCGGATTACTAATCGGGTGACCGAAGTGATGCCGGAACGTGCTGGCGAAATAGCCCCCTTCATCGCCAGCTTATTGGAGATCACACTGACCGGAGAAGCACCCCAACGGGTCAAGTATCTCGAGCCTCCACAGCTGCGCAGCCGGGTTTTTCAAGCAGTAAGCGATTTTCTGGAGGCGATAGCCTTCAAGCAGCCGGTCGTCCTGGTCTTTGAAGATGTACATTGGATTGATCCCACTTCGTTCGAATTGCTTGAACAAATGCTGCCTCTCACCGAACGAGTCATGCTGATGATCATCGCTTTGTTCCGGCCGCGCCGG
>DAOVXM010000467.1 GCA_030636125.1 Chloroflexota bacterium
AACAGGAAGTCGAGCGCCTGGTGAACTTTGATTTCATCGATGAGGTGGTAATCGTCTAAGACCAAGACATAGCGAGGCGCCAAGTTAGCAAGATCGTTGACCAGCGCGGTGAGTAGGTTTTCAATGGGAGGGTCGGTGCCAACCTCCAGGATCGATTGGAGTTCGACGCCGATGTCTGGATTAATCCCTTGCAAAGCGGCGATCAGGTAGCTAAAAAAACGAGCAATGTCGTTGTCGGATGTATCCAGGGAGAGCCAGGCAGCCGACATTTTAGCGTGAGCGATCCACTCACTGACCAGGGTCGATTTGCCGTATCCCGCCGGCGCGGAGACCAGCGTGAGTTTACCGCGGGTTCCTGCCTCCAGTCGTTCGATCAGACGGGGGCGCGGGACGAGGTCAGGCCGTGGCGGGGGGATGTAGAGTTTGGTGGATAGTAGCGTGTCTGGCATTAAATTACCCTGCACACAAATACAACAGCGAATTTGGAAAAAACGAATTTATCAAGATCCGACCGTACTTGCTCTCATTCCTTCCATTCTAAGCTTGTACTGATCCTATCGAAGTATTCGTTGTTTGCTCTATCAGACTCGAACCATGATTATAGTCAACTCTGTGCCATAGAAATTCGCTAGCAAGCCCAATTTCATATTCATACGGCGAAGGTGAGCCTTAAGTTGTTCGGCCAATGTACCATTATTCATCTTCAGTGCGAATACGGTTAGCAAAACCTTCTCCTCCACCAGAATTAGATGGACGTCTCGATACCCCAACAGTTGATCCTCGTATTCTACCGGAAACTGTTTGATGTAGTCGTAGCTGAGCCCACTGCGGCGTAACTCAATCATTGTAGCGCGTCGGTAAACTTGATGCAAGAAACCAGATCCTAAGATGTAGTGAACGCGAAAACATGCACGCTGGATATGGTTTACTAAATCCGGATAAAGCAATCCTTCGCTTGTACTCTTGGACTGCCATTCAAACACCGGATGCTTATCACGTAGAAAGTTGGGCAGCCGTACGTCATTAAGAGAGGAACTTCCATAGTTGGCGACAATTGCTAGATCGGCATCGGTGACCTTAAGGTATGAAAGTGCTTGTGCCTTGTGAATAGGTTCAATTTCAGGTGAAACTTTGAGCTCAAGTAATATCTTTCCTTCTTCAATCCAAACATCGACGTAGTACAGACCTACTCGTTCCCCTTCATAGCAGACCTCAAAATCCTTTTCCGGTTCACACGTAATCCCACGTTTCTCCAATCCAACGACAATAGCATCACGATAATACCTTTCCTTTAACATCGGCCCTAAAGCGTTGTATACGTCAAGAAGTACTCCACGCACTTGATAACTTAGTTTAGGATGAATAAGCTTTGTCATATAATCTGATGTGATATTCGTTCCATTCTAAATTCGTTGTTGTGTTTCCTCCAAACGCAGCCTGCGGGCAAGCAGCCAGGCGATGACCATACAAACCAAAGGAA
This sequence comes from Chloroflexota bacterium, assembly GCA_030636125.1. The sequence goes on from DAOVXM010000467.1 coordinate 1,481, forward strand.
ATACGCCCATCAGAAATCGGAAGGCGTTACCCGGGTCTGGTCCGGGTTGTTCTCCGCTGACATAACCAAACATCACGCCAAGCAGAATTAAAGCCAGGGACTCCAGTATCTTAGAAAGCCTGCCGATAAACCTGTTCAAGCCATAATAGACGCCTTCCTGGCGGCGACCGGTTCGCTCGGTACTCCGATCAACCAGGTTGGCCAGGATCATCTCACGGCAAACTTTGACACCTCCAAGTCCAACCCCAGCCAGCGCGGCGCCAATAACACCAACCACCATGTTAGATGCAAATGCCAATACGATGGCCGATAGGATAAAAACTCCTATTGCCCATAACCAGGTCTGTTTTGTCCCCCACCGGCGAACCAATCTGCTCCAGACCGAAACGGATACAATCGCTACTAGAAAAACGGTGGCAAAGATAATGGAGGGCGCCTGGGGAAAAGCCTCCAGCGTGTACTTGGTCCAAAACGGGACAGCCAGCGTGTATACCCCAGTAGTAAACCAGAGCAGGGTCGCTACGATGGTAAATTGCCAGAAAGGCCGGTCACGGAGTACATCTCCGAAAGCATCCTTTAAATCCAGTGGTGGGGCTTTTTGAGCGATTGGGTCTTCGCGATTTCTCATCAATGAAAAGAACACCAGGATACCTGCCATCAAAGCAAAGAACACCGCCGTGGGCACAAATCCAAACTGGCTGTAAATGATGGGTGTCAGTGCAAAACCGACCAGTTCTCCGACCATACCAAACCCCTGGTTGTATGCGCTGGCGCGTGTCCGTTCCTTGAACCCTTGAAAAAGCTCCGGGAAAAGCGCTTCGTAGTTCGTGCCGACGATCGTATTGACGGTTTCAAACAGGAAAATCACCACCAGCGCATACCAGAAAAGGAGGTTCCCACCCTGGAACATATCCGGTACAGCATAGATGAGCACCAGAAAGATTAGGTAGAATGGTAAAGCCGTCAGCAGCCAGGGTTTACGACGCCCCCAGCGGGTACGGGTATTATCCGACAGGTAGCCCACTAAAGGATCGTTCACCGCGTCCCACAGCGCATAGATGATATTGATGATCGCCGCCAATGCGATCGCCAATCCCAACATATCCACGTAGAAGAATACGTAGTAACCCGCAAAGACCTTGAATGCGGCTTCTAAACCAAAACTACCCAGCCCGTAGGCGATGGGGGAGTTGTGCAGGGTAGTTGGGTCTGATGGACTTAGCCGGTCAAGTTGAGTTTCTTTTACAGATGACATCGCATTCGGAAAGGATCATTTGTGTAAAGTAAAAAAAAGGACCAACTTAGAGTTGGTCCTTGATTAGATCGCTTCTCAGGATATGATTACCTCCTGGCTCGTGGCTGGGATGATAGTGCTGGGTAGAAATTCACCGCGTATTTGGGATAAATTTCATTATAGCATGATAGCTTTCATCTCAATTGCTTCTACCTAAATCATGGGGCTTTTCAGCCAGCTCTTCTCGCTTATCAAATCGCATCATAGAGAGAAACTGCTCGACGGGAAAATCATGTGGTTCTTATAATCTGATGAACCCGGCAGGACTCGAACCTGTTATCTGAAAAGCCCTGCGGGCGGGTATTATTATCCCTTTGTGGGGGAAATTTCCCTCGTC